>JAQGOD010000151.1 GCA_028293775.1 Gammaproteobacteria bacterium | reverse complement strand
CGCCGCTGCGATGCATGAGCGCAGCCAGGAAGGCACTCTCGACATGCTTGCGCCGCTCGCGTGCGATTTCCTTGGCCCAGAGCCCCGCCAACCATGCTTCACGCCACAATTCTTCGGATTCGGGTTGATGACCGGGTGCCGTGAACACCTCGCCGCGCAGCATGACCGCCATGCCAATGTTGCGGACCTCGGCCACGCCGAGCCACGACACTGCCTGCTGCAAGGACACGATGGGCGCGCGCGCCCGCAGGGCCGCTGAATTCGCCACACGCATGATCTCGCCTGCCAGGGCTGGGTCGGATTGAATGAGGCGCGCGAGCTGTGCGGCATCGGTCGCTTGTTGCGCGGTGAGTTGCGCGAGCTGCGCGCAGACTTGGGGCATCGGCGCAATGCTTTGCGGACTCGCCAAGGATTCACCCAAGTAAGCGTGGGCCGCCTGGGAGTGTAAAGCGGGAACTGCGGATTGAAGACTCACTTCTGGCACCTTTCACGACATTCTTGTCGACCTTCCATAGATCGGCATCGTTACGCGATGCTTGAGCCTTGCGCTGGCTTATGTAAAGCAGAGTTATGTCAAGTCACCGGAATGCCTGATCGAGCGCCTGCGCCAGATCGTCCTTCAGATCCCCCGCGTCTTCCAAACCGATCGATAAGCGCACCGTGCCTTTACCCACCAAGGATTGTGCGCGCTGCTCTGCGCTGTACGCGCCGCTGTGCAACAGCTGGGGCGGCATGACCAGGGACTCGGTCGAGCCCACGCTGGCCGCGATTGAAAACAATTTCAAAGACTCCGCGAAACGCCCGCCTTGGCTGTAGCCGCCGTCCAAATCAAGGCTCACCACGGTGCCGAAGTCCTTCATCTGGCGGCGCGCCAAATCGTGCTGCGGATGGCTGGTCAGACCTGGATAGTGCACGCGCGACACCCGCGGGTGCTGTTGCAAAAATTCACTGACGGCGAGCGCGTTGGCGCACTGCCGTTCGTAACGCAGAAAATAGGTGCGCATGCCGCGCTGAATCAAAAACGCCGCGTGCGGATCGAGGGCCGCGCCCATCGGCCCGATGTCTTTGCGCATTGCGGCGATGAGCTCGCCGCGGGCGATAATCGCTCCGCCCATCACATCGCCGTGGCCGGAGGCGTACTTGGTGAGGCTGTGCAAGTACACGTCGATTTCGTAATCGCCATGGTTATGAAAGCCTGCGAAGGTGTTGTCGAGCACCGTCAAACATCCGGCCGCCCGTGCATGCGAAGTCAAATGTTCTATGTCCGCAATCTTCGTGATTGGATTGGTGGGACTTTCGAAAATCACCAGGCGCGTCGGCTTGTCCTTGAGTACCTTTTCGATACCCGGCCGATCTTCGATCGACAGCATGCTGTGAGTGACGCCGAACTTCGCCAGCAGATGCTGCACGATGTAGCGGGTGGGACCGTACGACTCGACGAACAGGAGCACGTGATCGCCTGTCTTGCACAAGGCCAGGAGGCTGGCGCTTATGGTGGCGACCCCGGAGCCGGTCAGCAGGCAGTCATCCCTGCCCTGCAGCTCGCTCAGCAGACGCTGCAGCTGCGTGAGCGTGGGATTGGATGTGCGCGAATAAAAAAAGCCTTCCCGTTCGCCGCGCTGATAGCGCAAGGTTTGATCCGTATCGTCAAACGAAAACTTCACCGACTGATAGATGGGTGCCACAAGCGGACGGTTGTCCTCGGGAACCGCAACAGTGGGCGGATGATTGACCAGGGTGGTATTTTTCATGGATACGAAGATAATCCAAACATGAACTTCACGCTCACAGAAAATCAGTTGATGATCCAAGCGGCCGCGCGCGAATTCGCCGAGAAAGAGGTTGCGCCGGTGGCGGCGCAATTCGACTTATCGGGGGAATTCCCCAAGGATACGATTCGCAAAGCGGGCGAGCTCGGGTTCATGGGCGTGGAAGTGCCGGAGGAGTACGGCGGCGCCGGCCTCGATTCGATCTGCTATGTCCTGATGATGGAAGAGATCGCCTACGCAGATGCCGCGCATTCGACCATCGTGTCTGTGAATAACACGCTGTTCAACAACGGAATATTGCAATTCGGTACCGAGGCGCAGAAACACCTTTTCGTGACGCCGGTGGCTTCCGGCAAGGCGATAGGTTGCTACGGGCTGACCGAGCCGCAATCCGGATCCGATGCCGCCAATATGCGTACCCGCGCTGTGTTATCGGCGGACGGCGCCCACTATGTGCTCAACGGCAAGAAGGCGTGGATCACCTCCGGTCCGGTGGCCGATTACATGGTGATGTTCGCAGTAACCAAGCCGGAGGCAAAGGCCAAGGGCATTACCGCTTTCATTCTCGACTGCCACGAACCGGGCTTCATTCGCGGCAAGATCGAACCCAAGCTGGGCATCCGCGCTTCTGCCACCTGCGAAATCGAATTCGCCGATTATAAAATTCCCGTCGGCAACCGTCTGGGAGAAGAAGGCAACGGATTTGCCATCGCCATGACCATCCTGGATCAAGGACGGGTGGGTATCGCCGCCCAGGCCAATGGAATAGCGCGCGCCGCTTACGATGCGGCCCTCGCCTATGTGAAAGAACGCCGTGCCTTTGGCGCGCCGATCGGGACTTTTCAAATGACGCAAGCGAAAATCGCGGATATGAAGACCCGGCTTTCGGCATCGCGCTTGCTCATGCTGCAGGCGGCTTGGGCCAAACAAGCTGCGAAGAGCAGCGGCGCTCGAACCACAACCGAGGGCAGCATGGCCAAGCTTTATGCGTCGGAAACGGCCATGTTCAATGCCCACGCTGCCCTGCAGATCCATGGCGGAATGGGCTACAGCAAGGAAATGCCCTTGGAGCGATACTTTCGCGACGCGAAAATCACCGAAATTTATGAGGGGACCAGCGAGATCCAGCGAATCGTGATCGCACGTCAGGAAACCGGCCTGCGGTAGGCCTTCACTCAAGGCGAGAGGTAGCGATCCAATTCCGCGTTGATGGCAGCGGACGAGTCGAACAGCCCTTCGGCATCCTGGGACGAGAGTCCAAGTTCACGAAAGCCTCGATCCATGAGCAATTCCTCGCGCGTCATCATCGAAGATTCATGCAGCGTGAAGTCCGCCAGCTTGTGCGCTACGTTCACCACGGTGCTTTCCCACCGGAACTCGCCCGCCGAGGCGTAGCTCTCCCACCGGGCAACCACGCTCGGCACGGGCGCCGGCAGCCTCCAGGCGGAGATGACGCGCTCGCCCACTTCGCGATAGAAAAACTCGATCAGCCAGTCATATTGCTCGCCGACCAGCTCTTGCCCGGCGCGTTGCACCACCTCATGTACCGCGCCCAAGGTAACCGCCCTGCCAATGTTGTGCAGCAATCCGCACAGGTAGCAGAGGCCTGTATCGCGGGCGAGCATGTCGCTCAACTGCCGCGCCCACAACGCGCTCGCCAATGAGTGGCGCCAGAGGCGGCGCGCCTTGCGATGGTGCCCCTCGACATGCAGCATTTTTCCCTGCAGCGCCAGGGTAAAAGCGATATTGGCAACATCGTCGAGACCGAGCCACGCGATGGCGTGCTGCAGCGAGGTAATCGGCATGGCAGGCCGCTTTGCGGCCGATGAGGCAATGCGCAGGACATACTGCGTCAGCGCGGCGTCGGTATGAATGATGTGCGCCAACCCGTGGGCATCGCCGGTACTCTTGGTGCCGCTGCGCACGATGCGCACCGCCACGTCGGGAAGGCTGGGGATGGCGAGTTCGCGCTCCACGTAACGCTCCACTAAGCCGCGCACCCGCTCCAGGCCATCGAGTTCAACAGAGGATTTGACGGACGAGTGTCGCACACTGACCGTAACGGCCTGCGAAACAGCGACTTGAGACGGCCGGGCCGCGCCGAGAGGCACAACTTCGATAAAAAAATGCGTAAACTCGCTCAAACATGAACGCCGTCGCAGATTTTGTGGACGCAGCGCGACAGCCCGTGGAAAAAGAGCCGGAATCGCGATTGCGCGAAATTCCGTACAACTACACCTCGCTGGCCGATCGTGAGATCGTCATTCGGTTGCTCGGCGAGAGCAGCTGGTCGGTTCTCGAGGGCTTGCGCGGTGTGCGGCGAACCGGCCGGTCGGCGCGGATGCTTTACGAGGTGTTGGGCGATCTGTGGGTCGTCGAACGCAACCCCTACCTGCAGGACGATTTGCTAGATAACCCCAAGCGGAGGCGTCAGCTGATCTCGGCCATGCATCATAGTCTCGAGGAAGTCGAGAATCGCCGTGATGCCGCGGATGATGCTCGCGATGCCAAAGTCGCGCAACTGCTTC
>JAQGOD010000117.1 GCA_028293775.1 Gammaproteobacteria bacterium | reverse complement strand
TCAATTTCTTCTTCAGCAACCACATCCCGCGGCGCCTGGCGACGCTGTTCATGGGCTGGTGGAGCCGGATCGAGCACCCTTTGGTGTGCCGCGGCAGCATCGCGGTGTGGCGCTGGTTTTCAGACCTGGACTTAAGCGAGGCCAAAAGCACGGATTTCAAGAGCCTCCATGACTGCTTCACGCGGGAACTCAAAGAAGGTGCACGCCCCATTGATGAGTCGCCACGGCATCTCATCAGCCCCTGCGATGGCCTGGTCGGCGCGTGCGGAGCCATTGCACGCGGCACCGTGCTGCAGGCGAAGGGTTTTACGTATCCCTTAAGCGAACTCGTCGCCGACACGGAGTTGGCGAGACAGTACGAGGGCGGCCAGTATGCGACCTTGCGGCTCACCTCGAGCATGTACCACCGGTTCCACGCGCCGGCCGATTGCCGCGTCGAGCAAGTGAATTACATCGCCGGGGACACCTGGAACGTCAATCCCATCGCGCTGAAGCGCGTTTCGAGGCTCTTTTGCAAGAATGAGCGGGCGGTTATCCGCTGCCGCCTTGCTACAGGGGCCCTGCTGACGCTGGTGCCGGTCGCGGCTATTTTGGTCGCCAGCATCCGGCTTCGTTTCTTGGATGTGCTGCTGCATCTGCGTTATCGGGGCGCCAATGTGATCCCCTGCGACGCGACATTGCATCGCGGCGAAGAAATGGGGTGGTTCGAGCACGGCTCCACTATCATAGTGCTGGCCCCTGCCGGCCTGAGTCTGGCCGAGGGGATCTTCGAGGGTGCCCGCGTGCGGGTGGGGCAGGCCCTGATGCAGATGTCGTAAACGCGCAACTTTCCCCGGCCAGCGGTGTTTTGTTTCTAAACGAACACACACTCCAGTGCAAACGCAAACTAAGGCCGAGTTTACGATATTTATGCGTGCCTACCAGGACATGGTTTTCTCGACTGCCGCCCGCTTGGCGGGCAACGATGCGCAGGCGGAGGATATTGCCCAGGAGGTGTTCATCCGGGCATACGAGCATTTCGATGATTTGCGCACCAGCGTCACGGCGGGCGGCTGGCTGAAGACGGTAACTACCAACCTTTCGATCAATTATCTGAACCGGTACCGCAGACGCTGGCGGTTCTTCTCCGAGATGCGCTTGGGCAGCGATGAGGGCGAGGCTGATGCGCCCGAAATGGAATGGGAGGTGCCGGATACCATTCTGGCGGAATTGAGCGCCGAGCAGCGTTGCGCGATCGTAGAGGCGGCGCTGCGCCAGCTGCCCGAGCATCAGCGGTTGCCCTTGGTGCTGTTTCACTTCGAGGAGCTCTCGTACCAGGAGATCGCCGTGAAACTCAACGTCTCCTTGACCAAGATCAAAACCGATATTCGCCGTGCCCGCGCCGCGCTCTTACCCTTGCTGCAAAACGGCTGCGGCGCACGCGACACGCTGGACGGCTGAACCATCATGAACGAGCACATGGATTCGGAGCAGAAACTCGAAAGACTGATGACGCAGACGCTGCGCGGCCTGCCGATGCGGCGGGCGCCCGGCAGCCTTGAAGCGCGTGTGCTCGAGGAACTGCAGCATCGTGCCGCGCTTCCCTGGTGGCGAGTCGGTTTCGCGCAGTGGTCGACGGTGCCACGGGCCGCATTCGTCGTCGTTTGTGCCGCACTGGTTGCCGCGACGATTTTGGGCGGCACCTCTGCGGTCGTCGGCCTGGGATCCTTGAATCAAGCCGCGGCGCTGCCGCTGTCCTGGATGCAGCCGTTGTTGACGCTGCTGTCATCGGCGGGCGGGGTTGCAGCGCTGATAGTGCGCGTGATTCCCCCGTTGTGGCTGTACGGCGCGCTGGCTTTCGGGATCGTGCTTTACGTAGCTTTATTCGGGCTCGGTGCGGCTGCCTACCGCATGCTATACCGGCCCTCATCGGCAGGTGGCTTATGAACATGACCCTCGTGCGGCGCTTAGGATTCTTGTTTACGTTGCTGTGTCTCGCAGCCGTTGCCACGCATCCGGGCGCGGTACTGTCCAAGAGCGCGCCACAGGCCGCCGTAGCGCCCGCCGCCGCCCCGGCATCGGCCGCGCCCGAACCGACGCCGCCGGGCGACGATCACTCCGCGACCCCCAACGACCAAAGTGATTTCAACGACGAGCCGCCATCCACGGACCGTCACAGCGGCTTCGAGCGGCGCGACCGCCATGAGCTGCGCCGCCATCATTGGCGCGGGCAAGGCGACCGCAGCCTCGTGAGCATCGGTCATTCCAGCCATCTCTCGAACGGCGAGAAGGCCGATTCCGTGGTATCGGTTTTCGGCTCCTCCACGAGTGAAGGCGAAGCGGTGGACGTGGTGTCGGTGATCGGCAATACGCGGGTTACCGGTCCGGTACGAGATAGCGCCGTGGCGGTCTTGGGCAATGCCTACATCAATAGCAAAGTGGATGGGAACGTGGTCGCCGTCCTGGGAAATGTAGAACTGGGACCTGAGGCCGAAGTCGGCGGCGATGTGGTGTCGGTGCTGGGCAAGGTGGATCGCGATCCGGCCGCCATCGTTCACGGTTCCGTGCAAAGAGTTCTCGACGTCGATATCGGCGGCATCCACGGCTTCACTTGGCTGAACACCTGGGTTACTCACTGTTTGTTGTACGGTAGGCCGCTGGCGCTGGTTTCGGGACTCAGCTGGGCCTGGACATTAGCGCTGGGCCTTTTGGCGTTTTACGCCTGCCTGGCTTTGATGTTCCGCTCCAGCGTAGAGCAATGCGTGCAGACGCTGGAAAGCCAGCCGGGACACACGGCCCTGGCGGCATTGATAGCCATTTTGCTCACCCCGGTGCTGCTGGTCCTGTTATGCGTCACGCTCATCGGTATCGTAGCGGTGCCATTTGTCGTGGCCGCGTTGGTTTGCATATCGCTATTCGGCAAGGCGGTCATGCTGGCATGGCTTGGCGGGCGCATCTCGGGCCGGCGTCCCGGGGTTGCCAATCATCCCGCGGTGGCGGTGCTGATCGGCGGAGCCGTGGTGTTGGTGCTGTATGTGGTGCCGGTGGTGGGATTCCTGGTTTACAAATTGCTGGGTTTCTTCGGATTCGGCGCGGTGGTGTATACGCTGGTTTTACATGCGCGCGCGCGCCGAGCCGCAATACCCCCGCCCGCATTTGCGAGCGCGAATACAACGCCTCCGGGTCCTTCCGCTACCATGGCCGGAGCCGGATGGACGTCCTCCAGCTCAGCGCCATCCGCCGGCAATGATCCCAGTGCCGCTGCAGCCGCGGCCGCCGCAGCGTCGCGGCCCAGTGCAAGTGCAACGGCCGAGCCTGTGCCGCCTTTTTCAGTGCCGCCAGCCTCCGATCTGCCGCAGTACTCGGCGTCCTTGCCGCGTGCCGGTTTTTGGGTTCGCATGGCGGCATTGCTGCTCGACGTCTTGTTGGTGGGCTTCGTCATGAGTCTGCTGCATCCCTTCGGCAACACGCACCTCGTGGTGCTGGCCATTTACGGGGCGGTGATGTGGAAACTGCGCGGCACGACGGTGGGCGGCATCGTGTTCGACTTGCACGTGGTTCGCTTGGATGGGCGCCCTATCGACTGGGAAACGGCCATTGTCCGGGCCTTGGGCTGTTTCCTGTCTTTGTTCGTCGTATTCCTGGGATTCATCTGGATTGCGTTCGACCACAACAACCAGGCGTGGCACGACAAGATCGCGGGTACCGTGGTGGTGCGCGCCAAGCGAACCGCCCCGCTCGTTTAGCTCGAGCGGCGCTCTACAAACGCTCGCGAATGGCGGCGGGCAGCAGCGCCTTGTAGCGGCGGCTGAGCGGGAGGCGCTCGCCGTTGCGCAGGATCAATTCGTAATCGCCGTGGAATAGGGGCTGCAGCTCCGCGATGGCTGTCAGCTTGATGATGTGGGAACGATGCACTCGGATGAATTCCCCGGGGTCGAGCTGTACCGCCAGCTTCGCGAGCGGCTCGCGCACCAGGTGCACTTTGTCGCCCGTATAAATCTCCACGTAGTTGCCGGCGGCCGACAGCCTGTCGATGTTCTCGATGGGGATGAAATAGGCGCGGGCTCGATCGCGTATGAGAAG
>JAQGOD010000089.1 GCA_028293775.1 Gammaproteobacteria bacterium | reverse complement strand
CCATGGGTGCCGCTCACGGCGATGACATGTCTTTTGTACAGCACTTGTTCGGCAAGCCACAAGGGTCCAGACGTATAGGGTATGGAGCCGTCGAGAAGCGCTTCGATGACCGGACTGCCGCGGCTCAGCGCATTGCCCACCACCACCATGTCGGGCTCAAGATCCAGCTGCTCCGCGCCGTAGCCTTGCACCAACTCGATGCCGAGGGCTTGAAGTTGCGTGCTCATCGGCGGGTACACATTCAGGTCCGAGCCGGTGACGCGAAATCCGGCGGCCTTCGCGATTGCAGCCACCCCGCCCATGAAAGTGCCGCCAATGCCTAAAATATGAATATGCGTCATGTTGGCGGCAGCATCTGCTGCTCGAGTGCAATCGACAACACCAAGTACCCCACGCTGATCAGGCCGCCCAATAACAAGCCCGAATCCAACGCCGCGCGCCAGATGTGCGCACAGGCGAGCAAATACCAGATCAATGCAACATACAGCAATAGCCCTATGGGAATCGACACCATGCGTTCCTCGCCCATGAGCCGCAAGATAGCGGCCAAGGGATAAAGAACGATTTCGGCGAGCACGCCCACGCCTAGTAATGCGCTCGCTGTCTGCAGGAAACGGGCGCGCCGCCGCAGCAAAGCCAGCACCGCCCAAGTGAATGCCAGCGGCAAACCCACACCCATCGCTACGCGCACGAGGATCCCGCCGCTGGGGGTAGGCGGCAGGAACGCGCCGAGCACCTCCATCAGCGCCGCGGCCCCGATCACCAGCGCCAATAAGAACCGCGATGCGGGCAGATGTGCCGGCGTTTGCCGCCACAGTGCGATGTCCAAAAATGCTTTTGCGAGTGGCAGCATACCGATTCAGTCATACTTCGTTCCAAATTGTACACGTAGGTTTGTATGCCTGACGCGATTTGGATCGATCGAAGCGAGCAGCTCGAGGAACTTGCAAGCAGCCTGAACGGGCAAGCATCGATCGGCGTGGATACCGAATTCTTGCGAGAGCGCACGTTCTTTCCGAAATTGTGCCTGCTGCAATTGAGCGTCGCCGGGCAGGTCTGGTGTGTCGATACATTGCGCCTCGGCAGCCTCGACGCGCTGATGCCGGTCTTGACCGCGCCTTCCTCCGCCAAGCTCATCCACGCCGCTCGTCAAGACCTGGAAGCGGTTTATCTGACTGCCAAACAAGTGTTGTCTCCGGTGTTCGACACGCAAATCGCTGCGGCATGCATTGGCTTGAAGCCGCAAGTCGGCTACGCCGAACTCGTCAAAACCCTGCTGAACATCACCATTCCCAAAGGGCAAACGCGCACCGACTGGTCGAAGCGGCCGCTGACGCGCGAACAGTTGGAGTATGCCGCTGACGATGTTTTGTATTTGGGAGACATCGCCGATCAGCTGCGGCAAAGGCTTAAGGAATTGGGACGCGAGCACTGGGTGCGCGAGGATTGTTTGCAATTGGAAGATCGGCAGCTCTATGAACCGGACCCGGAACAAGCGTGGGCTCGTTTGCGCGGCATCGCCCAGCTTCATCCTGAGGCGCGGGCGCGCGCCAGGGTCATTGCCAATTGGCGTGAAAAGCTGGCTCGCGGGCGCGATCTGCCGCGTTCCTGGATTTTAGCCGACGCCCCCATATTTGCGATCGCTCAGGCCGATCCGAAATCCCCTGCCGCGCTCGAGGCCGTCGAGGCCATGAATGAAAAATTCGCGAAGACGCTGCTCGAGGCACTCAACAGCGCATCGAGCGCTACGCTCACCGATCTGGAACCGGTGCAGGACGCGCGTCCCACCCCCGCCCAAAAGGCACTGCTTGAACGGCTGATCAAAACGGCCGACGCGCGGGCGGCAGAACTTCAGGTGAGCGCTGAGGTGCTGGCGCCGCGCGGCGAGTTGAAGGCGCTTGCCATGGGTAAGCGCGATACCCACGCGCTTACCGGATGGCGCCGGCAAGAAATAGGCACGCGCCTGGTCGAGACCCTGCCTTAAGGGGTTGGCGCCGGCGCGCGCGCGCCGCCGATCGCCTTCTGGATATTATTGAACACCGTACTCACGTCGGCATCGGCATCCACCACCCGCAAGAGCCCCGCGGCCGTGTAGTAGGCGACCAAGGGCTTGGTCTGCGCTTCGTAAACGTCCAGACGTTTGCCGATGACTTCTTCTTTGTCGTCCGGCCTTTGGATGAGCTTATGTTCCGGCCCGCACTGATCGCAATGCGCGAGCGCAGCGGGAGCGGCCGTATAAATATTGAAAACGCGTCCGCATTTCTCGCAGATTCTGCGCCCCGAGAGCCGTTTGAACAGAATCTTGAGGTCAAGATTCAACAGCACCACCGACTGCAACGGCCTACCCAAGGCTGCGAGCATGGCCTGCAGCGCTTCGGCCTGCGGAATGTTTCGGGGGAAACCGTCCAAAATGAAGCCTTTGGCGGCATCGGGACGGCTCAAGCGCTCGCTGATCATGCCGAGAACCGTGTCATCGTCCACCAGCTTGCCTAAATCCATGGCGGATTTGGCCTTCATGCCAAGCTCGGTGCGCTTGGCAACGGCCTCGCGCAGCAAGTCGCCGGTCGATATTTGCGGTATACGAAAGGCTTTGACCAGCAGCTGCGACTGCGTGCCTTTGCCGGAGCCGGGGGCCCCCAGTAGGACTATTCTCATGGTTCTTTGGGTAGTAAAAGCGCGCTACCGTACCAGAGGACGCGCCGATCGGCTATTCTGCGCGACCTATCGCAACGGGGGCTCTGTGGCCAAAAAGAATGCTTTCTATGCACAATCCGGCGGCGTGACCGCGGTCATCAATGCATCGGCCTGCGGGTTGATCGAAACCGCGCGCCGTTACCCGGACAAAATCGGCCGAGTGTACGCCGGGCGGCACGGCATTATCGGCGCGCTCACCGAAGACATGATCGATGTCGGCAAGGAGAGCCGAGCGACCATCGCGGCTCTGCGCCACACGCCGGGCGGCGCGTTCGGCTCGGCACGCTACAAGCTCGCCGGCATCGACAAGAACCGGGCGCAATACGAGCGCTTGATCGACATATTCCGCGCGCACGACATCGGCTATTTCTTCTACAACGGCGGCAATGATTCCATGGACACGGCCCAGAAAGTGTCGGAAATCGCCGTGCAAATGGACTATCCGATCATCTGCATCGGGGTTCCCAAGACCGTGGACAATGATCTACCCCTGACCGACTGCTGCCCCGGTTTCGGATCTGCGGCCAAATATATCGCGGTGTCGACGCGCGAAGCCGCGCTCGATGTTGCCTCGATGGCACGCACGTCGACAAAAGTATTCGTGCTCGAATGTATGGGCCGTCATGCCGGCTGGATCGCCGCTGCCGGTGGCTTGGCGGGCGAAAAAACCGGCGATGCCCCGCATATCATTCTGTTTCCGGAAATCGCGTTCGATCGCGAAGCGTTCCTGCAGAAGGTCAAGGCCACGGTGGAAAAGCGCGGCTACTGCGTCGTGGTCGTCTCGGAAGGCGTCAAAGACGCCGAGGGTAAATTTCTGGCCGAGGCAGGCACGAAGGACGCATTCGGGCACTCGCAGCTCGGCGGCGTGGGTCCGGTGGTGGCGCAAATGACTCAACAGGCATTCGGCTATAAATTTCACTGGGCGGTCGCGGACTACCTGCAGCGCTCGGCACGGCATATCGCCTCCAAGGTGGATGTCGAGCAGGCTTACGCGGTCGGTAAGGCGGCGGTGCAATTCGCCGTTCAAGGCAAGAATGCCGTCATGCCCATCATCGTGCGAAAGTCCTCCAAACCCTACCGCTGGAGCATCGGCGAAGCGCCGCTATCCGCCATTGCCAACCAGGAAAAGAAGCTGCCGCGCAATTTCATCACGCCCGACGGTTTCGGCATCACCGCTTCGTGCCGCCGGTATCTGTTGCCCCTGATCGGCGGCGAAGGTTACCCTCCCTATCGCCATGGTCTGCCAGCTTATGTCACATTGAAAGGCGTGAGCGTGCCTAAGCGCTTGCGCAAACCGTTTGTGATATAGTCGCGGTTTTTTTACTTAACCTCTTATTTTTCAATAACATAAGTCCGCGGGAGATTTCCTCATGACTCTAGACGTTGCGCTATGGTTGGCAATTGCAGCAGGCATTGTTGCCATCCTCTACGGCGTCATCTCGGTACGCTGGATTCTGAAACAG
>JAQGOD010000071.1 GCA_028293775.1 Gammaproteobacteria bacterium | reverse complement strand
GGCAACCGCAGGACCGCCTATTACACACGGTTGCCGCCGGGCACTTATTCCTTCCATGTGATCGCGGCCAACAATGACGGCGCCTGGAACGGCGACGGTGCGCGCCTGCGCTTCAAACTAAAGCCATACTTTTATCAGACGTGGTGGTTCCTGCTGCTCTGCATCCTCAGTATCCTGGCCGCCGCAAGCGCACTGTACCGGCTACGTGTCGGGCGCCTGCGGCGACATGCGGCCCTTCTCGGCGAACTGGTTGCACATCGCACGAAAGATCTCGAGTTGGCCAACAGCGAGCTGCTCGAGGCCAAGGATCGCGCCGAGTCCGCTGCACGAGCCAAGTCCCAATTTCTTGCCAATATGAGTCACGAGATTCGCACGCCGATGAACGGCGTCATCGGTATGACTGAGCTGCTGCTCGATACGCGTCTCGATCCTGGACAGCGCGACTTCACTGAAACCATCCGCGACAGCGCCGGCGGACTGCTCAACATCATCAACGACATTCTGGACTTTTCAAAGATCGAAGCCGGCAAGCTGGATCTTGAGCGCATCGATATGGACTTGCGCGCCACCGTGGACGACGTCGCACACATGCTGGCAATTCAGGCGCATGGCAAAGGGCTCGAGCTAATCACGAACATTGATCCGATGCTCCCGGACCACCTCATCGGCGACCCGGGCCGCGTGCGGCAGATTCTCCTGAATCTCGGCAGCAACGCCATCAAGTTTACGCAGAACGGTGAGGTGTCGATCGATTTGCGCCTTGTATCGGCCGATAACGAAGGCTGCGCGATACGGTGCGAAGTACGCGACACGGGAATCGGCATTCCAAGAGAACTCAAAGACTCGCTATTCCAACCGTTCTCGCAAATAGACGCATCGACCACCCGGCATTACGGCGGTACGGGCCTCGGGCTATCCATCGTGCGCCGGCTGGCCGAACTGATGCACGGCGAAGCCGGTGTCGAGAGCAACGAAGGCTTGGGATCGATTTTCTGGTTTACGGCGAGGTTTGGCGCATCGAGTCGAAAGCTCGATCGGCCGGTGTTCGAGGACCAAATCCTGACGAACCGCCGGGTACTCATCGTCGATGACAATGCCACGAACCGCAAAGTACTGACACTGCAGCTAACGCAGCTCGGCATGAATGTTGAATGCGTCAACGATGCCGACTCCGCCATACAGTCGCTTCAAGCGTCCTTGATTCAGGATCAACCATTTGAAGTGGCCATACTGGATTACATGATGCCGTCTTGCGATGGATTTGAGCTCGGGCGGCGGATCACAGCCGATGACCGATTCAAGGCAACGCGTCTCGTACTACTGACCTCTGCCCAGGGAATGCGCGGCGCCGCGGATTTTGCGACGCTGGGATTTGCGGCCTATGTGCTCAAACCGGTATCGCATCGCGAGCTGCGGGACTGCTTGAATCGCGTCATGTCCGTACAGGGCGAGCGCTGGCATAGCCGCACACAACCGATCGTCACTGCGCAACGCGCCCGCCATCCCGGCACTGAACGGCTTCTGCTCGCAGAGGACAATGCTGTCAACCAAAAGGTCGCTCGAGGCGTGCTGAAAAGCATCGGATTTGAAGTCGATGTTGTCAACAACGGTGAGGAAGCCATCGCCGCTTGGGAGAGCGGACGCTATCACCTCATTCTCATGGACTGCCAAATGCCCGTGATGGACGGCTATGAGGCTGCGCGCGAAATCCGGCGGCGCGAGCAGGGCAAACGCCGCATTCCAATCATTGCGCTTACCGCCGATGCAATGAAGGGAACCGAGCAGCAATGCCGCGATGCGGGCATGGATGATTACCTGACTAAGCCAATTGATCGCCTGCAGCTTGACGAAGCCATCCAACGGCATCTAGCGCGGCCCGCGCCCTCGCCCGCAGACCCTGCCTTGCTATCCACCGACATTTCCGTGCAGGCGACCGACCCTGTCGATTGGGAACAGCTGATGGCGGTCGCAGACGGCGATCAGCTCTTCGCTCAAGATCTGGTGCAAGTGTTCATCGATTCCGGCGACGCGACATTGCGGGAAATTCAGTTTGCGCTCGAACGCGGCGATCTTGCGGCCGTGAAGCGAGCGGCGCATTCTCTCAAGGGGTCGAGCGCCAACATGCGCGCGCACATGACGAGCGAGGCAGCCCGCCGCCTCGAGGAGGCGGCCGGTGTCAGCGGCGGCGCTGACTTATCAGAGCTCGAGCGGCAATTGCGGCAGGAAGTGGATAAAGCAACGAATTATCTGCGAGCTCGACGAGCCTCTATATCGTAGCGCTACCGCCATGTTTCATCAACGCAGGGTCTTGGCAGCTCGCCGCGATCCTGCGCGAGGCTGGGATAGTCCGTGTAGCCTTTCGCACCACCACCATAGAAGGTCGCAGGATCTTCGGCGTTGAGCGGCGCTCGCAGCCGAAAGCGCTCCGGCAAATCGGGGTTCGCAAGGAACTTGCGACCGAAAGCGATGAGTTCTGCCCTGCCCTTCTTCAGCCATTGCTCGGCCGTATCGTGATCGAAGCCGCCGGCGATGATCAACGCGCCGCGGTACTTCTTGCGTATCAGGTCGACCATCGCCAAAGAACGAGTGTCCGGCTCCATACCTTTCAGCAGCGCCGGCATGGCAGGATTGACGATGTGCAGGTATGCGAGCTGCCAGGCGCTGAGCGCGGTTGCGATATGGCCGAACGTGCTCTCGGGATCATCGTCCCCGATGTCATTGAAGGTGCCGAGCGGCGACAATCTTACCCCCACGCGGTCCCGGCCCCACACGTCGCCAACTGCCTCGACCACTTCGAGTAACAGCCGTGCTCGGTTCTCGACCGAACTACCATAGCGATCTTCCCTGCGATTGGTGCGCGAATTGATGAACTGATCCAGCAGATAACCATTGGCGCCATGGATCTCGACGCCATCGAAGCCTGCGCGCAACGCGTTCCTCGCGCCACGCACGTATTGCTGGACGAGATAAGGCATCTCCTCGATCTGAAGAGCTCGAGGCGTGACGAACGGTACGAGCGCACCCTCGCCGCTCTCGTTCTCGATGAAGGCGTCGCCGCTCGGCTTGATCGCCGAGGGCGCGACGGGAAGCATGTTGTCCGGTTGCAATGCTGGATGGGAGATGCGCCCGACATGCCAAAGCTGCATGAAGATCCTGCCGCCCGCTTGGTGCACGGCATCGGTAACCAGCCGCCAGCCCTCGACCTGCTCGCGGCTATGAATGCCCGGCGTCCAGGCGTAGCCCTGCCCCTGCATCGAAACCTGACTAGCCTCGCTGATGATGAAGGCGGCCGATGCGCGCTGGGCGTAGTAGCACGCGTTGAGGAGAGTCGGCACGTTGCCCGGCTGCCGCGCTCGTGATCGTGTCAGGGGTGCCATCGCGATCCGATGGGGCAACGCATAAGGGCCCAGCTTGAAGGGCTCGAACAGCAATTCAGCCGACATGACCGCACCTCGCTCCACGCTGGGATCGACGCCAGTATCGAGCGATTTCTGGCTTATCGCAAGCATCGGCGCGGCTCTGTTGGCGCTGTTTCAATCGTAATGGCAGCACGCCTGGTCGAAATAGAACAGACACAGCCGGCACCGACACTTTCTCCACATCACGTAATCCGTTTCATCGGAGGGCTGGAGAAGAATTTATGACCAGTGACTCACCTACTGACTTATCACGACGCAAAGTTCTGGTCGGCGCGGCTGCGTCGGCGGCCGCTCTCAGTGTGGCCGCGGCCGCCGGAGCACAATCGTTCGGCAACTCCGTCGCGCCGCCGATGCGCTCGTTCGGCAACCCGGACTCGCCGGGCGAAGGGCGGATCAACGCAAAGAGCCCCTCTAGCCTGGATGACCCGGGCCCGCAGAACCCAGCGCTGGCCAGCCAGCTCCCCTCGTTCCTGGACCCGCCGGCCACCGATATCAACGGAATGCCGCTGTTCTGGTCATCTTTCAATATCGCGCACAAGCGTTATCAAAACGGCGGGTGGGCACGCCAAGTCACGCAAGGCGACTTCGCGATCTCAGAAGACTTCGCGGGCGTCAATATGCGGCTCGGTGAGAACGGTATCCGCGAACTGCATTGGCACCAACAAGCCGAGTGGGCCATCATGCTGGACGGCAAATGCCGCATTACGATTCTCGACGAACTCGGGCGCGCACAAGTCGCTGACGTCAAGACCGGCGACCTGTGGTACTTTCCGCCGGGCCTGCCGCACTCGTTGCAAGGCCTGGGCCGGACGGGTGCCGAGTTCCTGCTCGCCTTCGACAACGGCAAGTCATCCGAATTTAATACGCTGCTGCTGACCGATTGGATCGCGCACACACCGCCGGATGTGCTTGCTCTGAACTTCGGCGTACCGGCAGAAGCATTCAAGAACATCCCGCTCGACAATCTGTGGATCTTCCAGGGTGAGGACCCGGGCCCGCTGCCTGCCGATCAGCGCGCGGTGTTGTCAGCCAGAGGCCAGCCGCCCCATCCGTTCATATTTTCGTTGAGTGAGCTGGCGCCGATTCGGCAGACCCGGGGCGGATCCGTGCAGATCGCTGACAGCGGCAATTTCAAAGTGTCAAAGACTGTCGCTGCCGCGCTGGTCACGGTCAAGCCGGGCGCCATGCGCGAGCTGCACTGGCATCCGAACGCGGATGAATGGGCGTTCTTCATCAAGGGCCAAGCCCGGATGACCGTGTTCAACACAGGTCCCGCGGCGATGACCGCAGACTTCCGCCCGGGCGACATCGGCTACGTGAAGAAGAGCTTCGGCCACTATGTGCAGAACACAGGCAACACCGATCTGGTGTTCTTGGAGCTGTTCAAGTCCGATCACTATGAAGAAGTCTCGCTGTCTGACTGGCTGACCCATACGCCGCCAAAAATGGTGATGGATACCCTGAATATCAGCCGTGAAACGCTCGCGAAGTTTCCGAACAGCCGCCCTGACATCGTGCCGGTCTAAACGCCAATGGCCGTCGCTGCAGATCGCTTCCGCCCGGGTTCCAGCGCACTCCAGGTGGATGGCGGGCTGCTTTCCGGCACCACGCTGCAGACAGAACTCGCCGCGCGCGAGGTGCTCAATGGAGGCCGCAAAGGCGTGCGGGCACTCCTGCCGTTTGCCGGGCCTGCAATCATGGCATCGGTCGCCTACATGGATCCCGGCAACTTCGCGACAAACATCCAGGCCGGTTCGACTTATGGCTACCAATTGCTGTGGGTCGTCTTGATCGCGAGCCTCGTCGCGATGCTGTTCCAGGCAATGTCCGCCAAGCTGGGTATTGTCACTGGACGCAATCTTGCGCAACTGTGCAGAGACCAGTTCTCGCGACCCGTGGTGGTCGGTATGTGGATCGCCTCGGAAGTCGCCGCGATGGCGACCGATGTCGCTGAGTTCATCGGCGGCGCACTGGGCATTTCGCTGTTGTTTCATGTCTCGTTGCTGTGCGGCTTGAGCATCACCGGCGTGGTGACTTTCGCAATTTTGCATCTGGACAAGCGAGGCTTCCGACCACTCGAACTGGTGATTGCCGCGTTCGTCGGTGTAATCGGCATCAGCTACCTGTGGGAACTCGTCGTTGCACCGCCGGACTGGCACGCCGCTCTCTTCCACACGGTCGTACCGGAATTGCATGACCGGTCCGCGGTGATGCTGGCGGTCGGGATTATCGGCGCGACGATCATGCCGCACACGCTCTACCTCCATTCGGGATTGACTCAGTCTAGGACGCTTCCGCGCAACGACTTCGAACGCCGCGGCCTGTTGCGGTTCTCAAACCGGGAGGTTGTGATTGCTCTCGGCTTCGCCGCGCTGGTCAATCTCGCGATGGTGATGATGGCGACATCCGCGTTCGGCAAGTCGGCACAGGGTATCTCGGATATCGGTGTCGCATATCACACGCTGATTCCGGCGGTCGGCATCGCCTCTGCCGGCGTATTCCTGATCGCGTTGATTGCATCCGGAATCTCCAGCTCGGTGATCGGCACGATGGCAGGACAGGTGATCATGCAGGGTTTCGTCGGATACCGCATACCGGTCGGCATACGCCGCCTGATCACGATGGTACCCGCCTTTGTAGTCGCGCTCAGCTGCAACACGATGACAGCCATGGTGTTAAGCCAGGTGGTACTGAGCTTCGTTCTGCCCTTGCCGATGGCCGCACTGGTAATACTGTCGTCGCGCAAATCGGTGATGGGCAAGTTTGCGATGCGCAAAGGTACGGTGTTTGCATCGGTGCTGGCGCTGGTCCTCGTCGTCCTGCTGAACACCGTGTTGATCGCGCAATATTGGCCGAAGGCGTAAAAAGTGGGCCTGAAGGACACGCCGCTCAATCCTGCCGCCAAGCTTGTTCGCCTGATGCTGATTGGCGCCATCGTGGCGATAGTGGCCGGCGCGTTCGCATACACCGGTGGCTGGCTGTCGCCTGGCAGACTGACGCCCGCCCGGATCATTGGGGCATTCCAGGAGAACAGCGGCGTTCATCCGGGTTTCCGCCGCAACCACGCCAAGGGCGTGTGTGTTTCCGGTTGGTTTGACAGCGGTGGGGCAGCAGCCTCCGTGTCGAAGGCGGAGATCTTCAAGCCTGGCCACGTGCCCGTGATTGGGCGCTTCGCTTTGGCCGGCGGCGCGCCGATGCAGGCGGATGAGGTCACGACGGTGCGGAGCATGGCGCTGCGCTTTTTGCCCCCCGGCGGTGGTGAATGGCGGACCGGTATGAACAACATCCCGGTCTTTCCCGTGAACTCAGCGCAGGGTTTTTACGACCAGTTGCTGGCCTCAAAGCCTGATCCGGCTACTGGCAAGCCCGATCCGAAGGCGCTGCACGAGTTTCTAGCACGTCATCCGGAGACAGTACGCGCCATGGCAATCATCAAGACGCGTGCCGTTTCCTCCGGCTTTGCCGATAGCACTTTCAACAGCCTCGATGCGTTCCATTTCGTCAACGCCGCAGGCAGAAGCCTCCCGGTACGCTGGGCCTTGGTGCCGACCGAGCCATTCGCGGCACAGACTGAGGCGCAGTCCGGAGATGCGGACAAAAACTATTTGTTTGATGAGCTGATCACGCAAATTCACCTACATCCGCTGCAGTGGCGCTTGATGGTTACGCTCGGCCAGCCAGGCGATCCCACGAACGACGCCACACTGCCTTGGCCCCTCGACCGCCAACAGCTCGATGCCGGGACAGTGACAATTGATCGCGTGTCGAGCGAGGACGGCGGGTCCTGCGCCGACGTCAACTTCGATCCGCTGGTGCTCCCTTCAGGCATCGAGCCTTCTGACGATCCACTGCTCAGCGCCCGTTCGGCGGCCTATTCGCGTTCGTTTACGTTGCGTGCCGGCGAGAAGGACAGGAAAGCGCCCAGTGCAGTCACAGCGCAAGCCGTACGTTCGGAGGCCGCGCCATGAGCACAGCTCTAGTACGCTTTGCCGCCGCCTCGCGCTTGCTCCACTGGCTCATGGCGGCGATGATTCTGACGATGCTGTTTATCGGCGTGGGCATGGTCACGTCGGAATCCCCCCGCTATCACCTGCTGCTCTCGATCCACAAGCCACTCGGGATCGCAATTCTCGTTCTGGTGATCATCCGTTTTATCAACCGGCTGGTGAATCCGCCGCCGCCGCTACCCGATACGATGCCGCGCTGGATGCGCTTGGCTGCGAAAGGCTCGCACGTCCTGTTGTACCTGCTGATGTTCATCATGCCCCTGGTCGGTTGGGGCATGCTCTCGGCCGCGCCATATCCGGTGGTGCTCTATGGCCCGGTGCACTTGCCGCCGATACTGCCGCAGGATGCGGCGTTGTATGCCTGGCTTCGGCAGTTGCACACCACCCTGGCCTATCTGTTTTTCGCCACGGTCCTGGCCCACCTCGGAGCGGCACTGCTGCATGGCCTCATACGGCGTGACGGAGTGCTTGAAAGCATGGCTTCGTGGGGGCAGCAAGGGTCACACCGGCCGCGCGCTCCCGAAGGCGAGAATTGATCTATACCCATACCGGAGGAACACCTGTGAATGTAAGCATCGAGGGCATCAGCATTCCCGACAGCCGACTGGCGCGCGAAGCGACCGAGTTGGTTCGAGACACCGAATCCGCACTGCTGTTTCATCATTCCAGTCGCGTTTATTACTTCGGCGCGCTGGCTGGCAAGCACCGCGGCCTGAGCTTCGACCCGGAATTGCTCTATGTGGGTGCCATGTTTCACGACATGGGCTTGACCGAACGACACAGCAGCGCCAATCAGCGCTTCGAAGTCGATGGCGCGAATGCCGCGCGCGATTTCCTGCATAGCCACGGAATCGCGCAACAGGACATCGATCTGGTCTGGACCGCGATCGCCCTGCACACGACACCCGGCATTCCAGTGCACATGCACCCGGTGGTTTCCCTGGTAACCGCCGGTGTCGAAATGGATGTGCTTGGTCTCTCGTATTTCGAATACAGCGACGCCGAGCGCGAATCCGTAGTAGGTGTGCATCCGCGCAGCCGGCGTTTCAAGGAGGATATCATCCAAGCCTTCTACGATGGCATCAAACGTAAACCGGACACGACCTTCGGCAACGTCAAGGCCGACGTGCTCGCCGACAAGGATCCGAAGTTCCGTCGCGGCAACTTCTGCACCGTGATCCGCGGGTCTGCATGGCGCGAATCGGCGGAGCCGGCGACGAACGGGGGAAGTGTGCTCACTGCTCATACCGCTTGGGACGCCACATGAATAAACTCACCACTGAATTCGGCGCTCCGGTTGCGGACGACAACAACGTCATGACTGCGGGTCCGCATGGACCGGCATTGTTGCAAGATGTCTGGTTTCTCGAGAAGCTGGCGCATTTCGATCGGGAGGTCATTCCCGAACGGCGCATGCATGCCAAAGGTGCCGGCGCGTTCGGCACCTTTAAGGTAACCCACGACATCACGCGTTACACGAAGGCAAGGATCTTCGCCGAATTGGGCAAGAAGACCCCTATGTTCACACGTTTCTCCACGGTGGCCGGCGAGCGCGGCGCGGCGGACGCAGAGCGCGACATCCGCGGGTTCGCGATGAAGTTCTACACAGAAGAAGGCAACTGGGACCTGGTGGGCAACAACACGCCGGTATTTTTCATCCGCGACCCGCTGAAGTTTTCCGATCTCAACCATGCGATCAAGCGTGATCCGCGCACCGGAATGCGCAGTGCCGACAACAATTGGGACTATTGGACATTGTTGCCCGAGGCGTTGCACCAGGTCACCATCGTGATGAGTGATCGCGGGATTCCGCGCAGTTTTCGCCACATGCATGGATTCGGCAGCCACACCTACAGTTTTCTCAATGCACGGAACGAACGATTTTGGGTGAAGTTCACGTTCAAGACCCAGCAAGGCGTCGAGAATCTGACGGATGCCGAAGCGCAAGCAACGGTCGGACGGGATCGGGAAAGCAATCAGCGCGACCTCTACGAAAGCATAGAGCGCGGCGATTTTCCGCGCTGGACGCTGTACATCCAGGTGATGCCGGAGAGCGATGCCCATACGTATCGACTGAACCCTTTTGATCTGACCAAGGTGTGGCCGCACAAGGATTACCCGCTGATCGAAGTCGGCGTGATGGAGCTGAATCGCAATCCAGAAAATTTCTTCGCAGATGTCGAACAGGCCGCCTTCAGTCCGGCCAATATCGTGCCGGGGATCGGTTTCTCGCCGGACAAGATGCTGCAAGGACGTCTATTCTCCTACGGCGACACGCAACGCTATCGGCTCGGCGTCAATTACTCGCAGATTCCGGTGAATGCACCGAAATGTCCGTTCCATAGCTATCATCGGGACGGCCAGATGCGCGTCGACGGCAACAGCGGCGGCGCCACCTCGTACGAACCGAACAGCCGGGGCGAATGGATCGCACAGCCGCATTTTGCCGAGCCGCCTTTGGCGATCGAAGGCGCCGCAAAGCGCTGGAACCACCGCGCGGACAATGACTACTACTCGCAGCCCGGCGATCTGTTCCGCCTGATGACGGCGGCGCAGCAGCGGGCGCTGTTCGAGAATACGGCGCGGGCCATCAAAGGCGCCACACCGCCCGTAGTGGCACGCCATATCGCCAATTGCGCCAAGGCAGATGCGGCTTATGGGGCCGGTGTAGCAGAGGCAATCG
>JAQGOD010000055.1 GCA_028293775.1 Gammaproteobacteria bacterium | reverse complement strand
GGTTTCGCGCAGTTCCTTGCGAATGCGGGCTTTTTCAGCCGTGAAGCTCTTCAGCTCCGTCTCCTGCTCAGGCGATAGCATGACGGAACTCTGATCGTTGCGCCTGCTTTGCAGCTCGGTCAGCTTGCTTTCTGTTTGCTGCAAATGCGCTTGGAGTTCGAGAGCTTTCGCGCGCAAGCGGTCGTCGGCTTGGCGCTTGAGCGCCTCGATGCGCTCGAAGGGACGCGAGAAGGAGGCCCGGCCGCGCACGCTGATCAGCGCGCTGCTGCCGCTCAGATTGTCGAGAATGTTGGCAATCAGATCGCCATTGTTGGCGAAGGGCTGGGCAATGCGCTGGCCGAGCAATTCACGTGTCTGTACCCACAGATAGTCCATCAGGAAATCCGTATCGGCGATCACGACAATATTGGCAGGCACGGTGGACCTGGCCAGATGCGAGGTCGGCGGGCCGGCGGCCGACTTCTGGGCTGAGGGCGGACCCTCGGGGTAGGCCGAATCCACCGGGCCGGTGATTCGCGCAGCGAGGACATAGCGCACGCCGGTCGATTTAAATCCGTCGCGCAGCGCGGCAGGATCGGCCAGTGCGTTGAATCGCTGGGCAGGCAACGGCTCGGCGCTGGTGGAGCTGAACAACAGCGGTTCGAAGGAAGTCTTGGCGCCCGCGCGCGCCGACAGCGAACCGACGGTCGCGAGGTTGATGGATTCAAGCGATGCGGTAACGACATCCTTCGGCTCCACGTCGCCATGACGCAGCCCCAAAATGCCGATGTGTCGAACCGGGCCGGAGGAGACGTTGGCGCGCACTTCCAAGCCGCGCCCCAAGTCGCCGATGACCTTGGTGGGATCGTAGTCAACGCCCCACGCCGCCAGCAGCGGCTGCAAGTCCGAGGAATGGTTGGCCATGGCGGCACTCAGAGGATTCGACGGGTCTTGCCCGCTGATATCGGCACCGGCGCTCGGATCCACCATCAGCAATATTCGGCCGCCGCGCATGACGAATTGGTCGATCGCATACAAGGTCTTCGGCGCCAGCTGTTTTGGATGCACCAGCATCAACACATCGATGTCCTTGTCGATGTGATCGAGATCCGAAGTCAGCGTGCGTACGTTGAACAATTGCTGAATCTGCGTGTAAATGGGCCAGGGCTCGCCCATCTGCCGAGTCTGGGGATTGAATTGCCCCTGGATGCTGATCGAGTCCAGAAGCCCGATCACGGGTTTTTTCGGCGTGCCCAGATCTTGGATAAGTTTGGCCACATCGTATTCCAAGAACTCTTCGCGGTCCGGCATGAAGGTTGGGATCGAGGAGCGCCCGTCAGTCGAATTGGTGCCGGCCAGACCGAAGTACAACGCCTCGCCCGCTCCGGGATGCAAGGACTCCAGCCCGAACTCCGCCGCGTGATCCTCATCATCCGAGAAAGGTTGAGGGTCGATCACCTGCAAATGGATCTTGCCGCCGGCGCGCGCTGAAACTTCCTCGAGAAATTCACGCACCCGCGCGGCGTACGGCATGATCAGAGGCGATTGTTTTGCGGCAACGTCCCGCGAGAAATAAAAATACAGGTTGACCGGTTCCTTGAGGTCCCCAAGCACCTGCTGTGTGCCCTTGCTCAAGGTGTACAGCTTGTTTTGCGTGAGATCCGCGCGCACGCCGCGCAGGCCCACGTTCGAGGCCATCACCACTGCCAAAAACAACACCGCGAGTAAGATCAGTCCGCCGACACCCATGCCGACACTGCGCCATCGATTACCGTTCACTATTCCGCCTTCTTCATGTCGAGTACCACGGCCGTGGCGGCCAACCAGAAGCCGATGAGGGCGGTGAAATACACCAGATCGCGCAGATCGATCACACCCTTGGAAATCGCATCGAAGTGAGTGAAAAAACTCAACGACGCGATTGCATCGACAATTGCCTGCGGCAATACGCCGCGTACGAAATCAAGCACCAGCGGAAATCCCGCCAGCAGAAACACGAACCCCACCAGAGCCGCCGTGATGAATGCCACGACCTGATTGCGTGTGGCGGCGGACAGGCACATTCCGATGGACAAAAATCCGCCCGCCATGAGGAAGCTGCCCACATACGCGGCAATAATTGCGCCGTTATCCGGGGACCCCAGATAATTCACGGTGATCCACACAGGAAACGTCAGCGCCAGAGCGATGCCGGCGAAGCACCAGGCGGCGAGGAACTTGCCGACGACCGCCTGCCACAAGGTGATGGGAAACGTCATGAGCAACTCTATGCTGCCGCTATTGCGCTCCTCGGCCCAGAGCCGCATCGAAATGGCCGGAATCAGCACCAAGTACAGCCAGGGATGCCAGCGGAAGAATGACTGCAAGTCCGCTTGATTGCGCTCTAAAAATCCGCCCACTTGAAAGGTGAACACGGCGGCCAGTACCAAGAATATGACGATAAACACATACGCCAACGGTGTTGCGAAATAGCTGCGCAATTCGCGCCGAAAAACCACCAGCACTTTGTTCATGCGCCAAGCTCCGCTGCGGCGGATACGTCGATGCCCTTGGGGTCCTTTTTAGGCTCGGTCAGCGAGCGGAATACTTCATCGAGACGGCCCGATTCCAAGTGCAGCTCCGGCACGTCCCAGTCGTTTCTGTCGATCAGGACGCCCACCGCGGCCAAGGCATTCGCGCCGGGCGTAGGTATAGCGGTGAGCCTCAATTCGCGTGCGTCCGATTCGATGGCGGCGACCTCTGGCAAGAGCGCTATTTCACGGCGCGCTGCCGCCAACTGTTCCGCCTGTTCAAATCGCAAGCTCACCGCATGGTGATAGCGCGAGCGAGCCTCGAGGGCGCTCGGCGTTTCGTCCGCCACGATGCGGCCATTCGCGATGATGATGGCGCGCGTACAGACCTCATGCACCTCCTCCAGGATATGGGTGGAGACGATGACCAGCTTATCCTTGCTCAATTCATTGATGAGACGGCGCACTTCGTGCTTTTGGTTCGGGTCGAGGCCATCTGTCGGTTCATCGAGAATCAATACCTGCGGATCGTGAATCAAGGCTTGCGCCAGCCCGACGCGCCGGCGAAATCCCTTCGAGAGCGTATCGACCACTTGATCGATGACGGGCGACAATCCCAAGCGGTCGATGACCACGGCGCGCCTTTGCCGCCGCCGCTCGCCCTTCAGTGCGCGAATATCGGCCACGAAATCCAAAAATTCTCCGACCGTCATCTCCCCGTAGCTCGGCGCGCCCTCCGGCAGGTAGCCCATGCAGGTTTTCGCCTCGACAGGCTCCTTGACGATATCGTGCCCGCAGACCGACACCTGTCCCGCGGAAGGGGAAATGAAACCGGCAATCATGCGCATGGTGGTCGATTTGCCCGCACCATTGGCTCCCAAGAAGCCGAGTACTTCGCCTGGCGCCACCGAGAACGTCAGGTCATCGACCGCCAGCTTGTCGCCATACCGCTTGGATAAATTTTTCGTCGTAATCATGGGCGCCTTTGAGCGTGATGGTTCCGAGAGGTTCCGTAAATTTTATGATGGCAGAGGAGCAATTGTCTCCCCGCAAGCGAGCGAGGACAGGCTTCTAAGCGTTGCCCGCTTTCTTGTCAATCGCCAATTTATTTTCCTTGAGTATGCGCCGTACCTCCGGTAAGGCGGGGCGGTCCGCCATGCGGGCAATGAGTTCGGGGAGCTCGAACCATTTTCTGCCCCATTGTACCAAGCGGACCGCATCGGCAATGACTTGGTCACGTGCCTCTTCCGTGGGACCGGGTTTTTTCGGCGGTTGCTTGCCGGGTGCTTTCTGCGCCGGCTTGGGCGGCATGGGCTTGCGTTCATTGCGAGCGACTTGGTTCGTGCCTGGGGGCTGTGTTGCACGCTTGACGCCCGAGAATTTTGGCATTTCTCGCGTCGCCGTGACGGACGCGCTGGCTTGCGTCGAGGTATTTTCCACAGGGTTGTCAGCCCTCGAGGCCAGATCACGCTCGTTGCTGGCTTCGGCCACGGGGATGAATCTCTCGATGTGCTCGGATCCGACCAGGTTCGCCAGGAAGGCCATCAACTCGAGCGCATCCGAAAATTGTGTGTCGTTGGCCTTGGTGCGCTGCTCGACTTGAGCACGCAGGGCGAGGGTCTTTTGCTTGGCCAGGTCTACAATCCAACGCGTGGGGCGTTGATGTTCGGTCCACGGTTGAACCTTCCAATAGCTGTCATCGTCAAGCGACGAGTACTTGGTATGCAACTCGAGACTCTCGAGCCATCTTCCCAGTAATTCCAGCAGTCGTTGATCGGCGGGTGTGGCCATGTATTCAGCTCCGACGTGCACCCTAAACGAACCGTCGGCTGATGGCTAGGAGAAATACTCGGACAGGCTCCCAGCGGTACATGGAGCCCGTGCGCGAGTTAAACTCACCCGATGTGTGGAATAGCCGGAATCATTGGACCGCGGGCGAGCAGTGAGATTGCGCAAGCCATGGCGCAACGGTTGGCGCATCGCGGTCCCGATGCCGACGGCGTGTGGAGTCAGCCCGGCGTCGCGCTGTCTCACCGGCGATTGGCCATTCAGGACCTCACCGATGCCGGCCGCCAGCCCATGCTTTTCGGTCCGCACGTCCTCACTTATAACGGTGAGCTTTACAATCACGAAAAACTGAGAGCCGCGCTGCCCGGGCCCTGGGCCTCGAGCGGCGACACCGAAGTGCTGTTGAGGCTTCTGGCAGTCGAAGGCAGCGCGGGCCTCAGCCGCCTGGCCGGCATGTTCGCTTTCGCTAGCTGGGACACTGGATCGCAACGGCTATTGCTGGTGCGCGATCGGCTCGGGATCAAGCCGTTGTACTACCGGCTGATGCCGGAGGGCATCGCTTTCGCATCGGAACTGAAAGCCCTCGTGCTGCTGGGCGCATCCGACATCGATCAAAGCGCGGTGCGGGACTTTTTATTTCACGGCTATATTCCTGCACCGAAGACCATCTACCGCGGCATCCATAAATTGCCGGCAGGACATACGCTGACCTGGCAGTCGGGCCGCGTGAGCATCCAACGCTATTGGAATCCTTCGACCGCCATCGTCGAGCGCAGCGCGGATGAAACCCTGCATGAGCTCGATGCCTTGTTGCGCGAGGTGATTCCGCAGCACACCGTGTCGGACGTGCCGGTCGGCGTCTTCTTGAGCGGCGGCGTCGACTCGGCGCTGACCGCTTACTACTTGGATGCGCCGCGTACTTATACGTTGGGGTTTGAGGCGGGAGGCCGCTCCGAAGCACAGGCGGCGCGAAGGGCTGCCGAGCATCTCCGCACTCAGCATCTAGAAATCATCGCACCCCAGGCGGATTTCGCCGGAGCGCTTGGCAAAATAGCTGCGCTGTTCGATGAGCCGTTCGGCGACAGCGCGGCCTGGTCAAATTATCTGATTGCAGAGTTTGCGCGGCGCGAGGTAACCGTTGCGTTGAGCGGCGAGGGCGGCGATGAGATCTTTTGCGGCTACCCTCGATATTGGTCCAGAGTGGGCGCGCGCTCCAACCTATTGAATAGATCCCTGGCTCGCTACTTGCCGCCGCTGTCGCGCTGGGCATCCTCGATGCAGCGCCGCGGGTACATAGGGTTGCCGGCTTATGCAGCTGCCTTGGGCGGTATGACGGCACAACAAATTGATTCTCTGCTCGCG
>JAQGOD010000040.1 GCA_028293775.1 Gammaproteobacteria bacterium | reverse complement strand
CTCGCATAAATGATTTGGAAAACTGATTTCATATGCCGAAGCGCAGCCGCATTGGCCCAGCTACGGGCCTATCAACCGGTTGAAAGTCTAGGGCTGGGGGCGCCGCGCCGATATACGTGAAGGCGTTAAGATTTACGAGCCCTCTTGCTGCAAAAAAAAGATTCATTTGAGGCAGTTATGTGCGCGAACGCACCGACGGCACGCATCGCGCTGGCGAGACTGGTGCACATACACCCGGTGTGCATCCCCATGCCGGGTTGCCTGCCCTGGCGGTTCCTGTCGAAGGATCCGCCGGGGCCTTTTTTACGATCGAGTGCCGCGCCGTCTGCTGTGCATTGTGCATCGCCGTCCCCAACCCATAAAATGGGACATGATGGACGCGGAACCAGCCGATGACTGACGCGATGCACTTGATACTGATCGTGGAGGACGACGAAGCGATCCAAAGCGTACTGCGTATGCTGTTCGAGGCTCACGGATTCCGCGTTGTCATCGCTGCGACCGCCGCAACGGGCTTGCATGATGCGCGGCTTCATAAGCCCGACATTGTTCTGGTCGACTTGGGGCTGCCCGACCGGGACGGCATCGATGTGATCAGCGGCATTCGCACCTGGTCACCGATGCCTATCATCGTTCTATCTGCGCGCACGGCCGAGGCGCAGCGCCTCATGGCGTTCGAAAGTGGGGCGGATGACTATGTCGTGAAGCCCTTTAGCTCGCCGGAATTGTTGGCGCGTGTACGTGCTGTAACGCGCCGCCACGTTCGTGGCGACCTCCCCAAGGCGGTGCTGCAACTCGGAGATGTATCCATCGATCTTGCCGCACGGGTCGCGAATCGGCAAGATGGAACTGAAGTTCGATTAACCCCGCTCGAACACCGCATCTTGGAAACTCTGGCAAGACACGCGGATCGCATCGTAACTCACGCCTCGCTGCTGAAAGAAGTGTGGGGGCCGAATCGCGATGATTCGCGCTCACTGCGAGTCTATATCGGAAATTTGCGCCGCAAACTGGAAGCGGACCCCGGCCGGCCGAAGCACATCCTCACAGAGCTGGGTCTCGGCTATCGCCTGGTAGTAGATCCAAGCCACGAAGCAGAGGCAGCCAAGTAGTAGCGGTTGCCACCCCCGCCTAGCTTTTGAGTCCTCATTCGCATTTCGGCGGATTTCTTAACAACAATCGGTATACCCGGGAACTATCTGGGCCGCTAGGCTTTGCATGTTTAAAGCACGGCGTGTGAAGGGATGACAAATGAAGACTCAAAAGCAGGTTTGGATCACGGCCTTTCTTGGTTTCATCTGCTGCTTAGCACAGCAAGCTCGCGCTGCGGAAACCGCCGCCCAGGCGGCCCCAGGCACGATCGTTGGCCTGGTAACGAATTCGGCTAAACAACCGATTTCGCACGCGACGATTACCGCCGTCAAAGCCGGCGGCGGATCCATCCGCGCCACCATCTCCGGCAGTGACGGTGTCTATTCATTTGCTGACTTGGCGCCCGGCACCTGGTCTGTGACTGCGGAAGTCGAGGGAGCGCCGGCAGCTCCGGCGCGAACGGTCGAAGTCGTTGCAAGCAAAGCCTCACGCTTCGATCTCGTCATGAATGCGCCCGGCCTAGCGACGCAGCCCCCAGTGGCGGCCGTTGCACCGTCCGCCCCGGCAGCACCAACCGCCTCGGCAGCACCAACCGCCTCGGCGCCTCCGCATGAACTTACGTTTCGCGAAAAGCTCACGCAATTCGTGCCTAAGGCTTTGATGTCCCCTCCGGCCACCGAGGGGGTCGACAACGAAACTCCATTTGCGTTCGGCGATTTCACTTGGCTGAACGGCAGTCCGCGCAACAAAGCCCCGGTTTTTGACACCGCGTTCTTCACCCCGGATATCCGCTTGGATGCCCACTACATGCAGGACTTCAATGGGCCGAGGGACCATACGATCGTCGGTTCGACCGAGGAGTTCCGTTCCGGCGAGTTTCAAGTAGAGCAAATCAGCATAGGCGGCGACTTCCATTACGATAATGTGCGCGCGCGCATTCTCCTCATGGACGGATTGTTTGCGACCACCACGCCTCGCAACGACGCCAGCAGCGCCGTTGGTCAGTGGGACCTAGGCAATGCCTACCGCTATGTGTCGGAAGCCAACGCGGGCTATCACTTCGATGTCAATCACGGACTCAACATCGATGCGGGTATCTTCGTGTCCTACATCGGGCTGTTTAGCTATTACAATTTTGATAACTGGACTTACCAGCCTTCATTCGTATCCTCAAACACGCCCTGGTTCTTCAATGGAATACGCATACAGTGGTTCCCCACCAACAAGTTGAAGATCGAGCCGTGGATCATCAACGGCTGGCAATCCTACGCCCGGTTCAACGGCCATCTGGGGTTCGGCGGCCAGATCCTTTGGCAGCCCAACGAGAATTTGAAACTGGTCTTCAACAACTACGGCGTGGGCAATGACAATTTGGGTCTGCCCCACACCACCCGCTACCACACCGATGACAGTATTGAATACAAGTACTTCAATAATCCGGGTGGGTTCTTCACGAAGGCGGCATTTTCCTTTACCGCGGACGCGGGCTGCCAGTCAGGCGGCGGATTGCACTGCACGGGAGGCGCGAACGGCAGCTCCTTCTTGGGCGCGATGTTCTACAACCGTATTTGGTTCGACAACGATCTGTTTGCCGTTACGGTCGGAGGCGGTGCGATGAACAACCCGGGCCGCTATCTGACCCTGCTGCCTCCCATCAACGGCGCGACGGCCGCGACGGGTACGCCGTATTTCACCGAAAATCCAGGCCAACCCGCATTCCAGTGGGACAGCACCATCAATCTTCAATACATGCCCAAGCAATGGATCACTTGGTGGTCAGAGCTCGGATTCCGTCATTCGAGCATCCCGTATTTCGCGGGTCAGGGCGGCGTCACACCGCCAGGTGGAAACAATGGTTCGCCTGCGAGCTTCACCTGTAATTCCGGCGCGACCGCCGGAACGGCCGATCCGACCGCAGCGGCTTCTGCCTGCTCCAACCAAGGCGGCATATGGCAGCCCGATCTTCGGACTCGCCAACTCATCTGGGCCGCGGGTGTTCTTGTGAAATTCTAACTCGTGTGTTTGGCGGCGAGCCATCTCTCGCGCGGCGGGCCATTAAGTTTTCTCGGGGCCGCCACGAGGGAGTTTTGGTTGAACTCGAGCAGGGGCATTCCAGGGCGACACTGAAATTGTTATCAAGGCGGTTATCGATCATGGATGCAATCTTTCTGGCCTTATTGTTCGCGCTCTTCTTGGTCACGCTTGGTCTTATCGTGGCCATCGACCGGCTCGGTGACGGTACGTGAACATTGCGTACATCGTCGCGGGCGTACTCGCGCTCTTGCTGTTCGGTTATTTGATCTATGCGCTGATCAAAGCGGAGCGATTCTAAGATGAGCCCCCTGGTTAAATTTGTATTGCTCGCGGCTTTCGTTTTGGGTTTGGTCATTGTTTGCGCCAAACCTCTTGGAGCGTATATCGCGGATATCATGGAGGGCCGCAACAATTTCGCGTCGCTTCTGGGCGCTCGATTCGAGCGCTGGATATATCGAATCAGCGGCGTGAAGCCCAGCGAAGAAATGAGCTGGTCGCGTTATGCCATCGCGCTCCTTGTGTTCAATTTAGGCGGTGCCTTGGTGGTCTATGGACTGCAGCGACTGCAGCTCTGGTTGCCGTTGAACCCGCAGCATTTTGCAGCCGTCAGCGCAGACTCCTCGTTCAATACCGCCGTTTCCTTCGTCACCAACACCAATTGGCAGGGTTACTCGGGCGAGTCCACCATGGGCTACTTGGTTCAAGCCGCCGGACTTGCAGTACAAAATTTCCTCTCCGCCGCAACGGGAATAGCGGTCGCCGTTGCGCTCATTCGCGGCTTCACGCGGCGCTCCTCGAAAACCATCGGCAACTTCTGGGTCGATGTCACGCGTTCCTCGCTCTACGTGTTATTGCCGCTCTCCGTCGTGTTGGCCTTGGCGCTGGTCAGCCAGGGAGTCATACAGAACGTCGATGGGTACAAAGATGCAACCACCATGGAGAAGCTCAACTTTGACAATCCGAAGCTCGATGCCGACGGTAATCCGCTCAAGGATGAAAAAGGAAATCCCCTTACCGAGCCTGCCACCACGCAAACCCAAACACTGCCGATGGGACCAGTTGCCTCGCAGGAGGCGATCAAGGAACTCGGCACCAACGGCGGCGGCTTTTATAACGCGAATTCGTCACATGGATTCGAAAACCCCACCGCGCTGTCCAACTTCCTCGAAATTGCGGCCATTTTTCTCGTTCCTTTTGCACTGACGTACACATTCGGCAAAATGGTTGGCGATACCCGCCAGGGCTGGGCGCTGATGATCGCCATGCTGGTATTGTTCGGCGCCTTGGGGATGACGGCGTTCGTCAGCGAGCAGGGCGGCAATCCGCTGATTGCCGCACAGGGAATCGATGCCACCCCATCGGACTTACAGGCCGGGGGAAACATGGAGGGCAAGGAAACCCGCTTTGGTATTGCTGCCTCCGCGCTTTTCACGGCAGCGACGACCGGAACTTCGACCGGGGCCGTGAATAATATGCATGATTCCATGACGCCCATGGGAGGCTTCGTCCCCCTATTTCTCATGCAGTTGGGAGAGTTGACGCCGGGCGGCGTGGGAACGGGTATTTACACGATTTTGATTTTTGCCATTCTTGGGGTGTTCATTGCCGGACTGATGATTGGCCGCACACCCGAATACTTGGGCAAAAAAATCGAGGCGCGAGAAATGAAGCTCGCCTCCATTTTCATACTGACCACGCCGTTGGTCGTGCTGCTGGGAACGGCCGTCGGCGTCATGACACTGGGCGGCACGGCGGGTGTGGCCAACCCCGGGGCGCACGGTTTCAGCGAGATTTTGTATGCCTTCACTTCCGCCGGCAATAACAATGGGAGCGCCTTCGCGGGACTCTCAGCCAACACAATGTTTTACAACACGGCGCTCGGTGTGGCGATGTGGCTTGGGCGCTTCTGGCCCATCGTGGCGGCGTTGGCCATTGCCGGCTCCCTCGCCGCAAAGAAGCGCATACCCGTGACCGAAGGCACCATGCCGACGCATGGCGCGTTGTTCATTTCACTGCTCATTGGCACGATTCTTCTGATCGGCGTCCTTAACTACGTGCCGGCACTGGCCTTGGGCCCGGTGGTTGAGCATTTCATCCTGGCTCAAAGTCATTGAGGCATCATGTCCCGTAAACCACTCGCGCTGTTGGATCGAAAGTTGCTCGGACCGGCGCTGTTAGAGACTTTCAAGAAGCTCGATCCGCGAACCCAACTCCGCAACCCGGTCATGTTCGTCGTTTATGTAGGAACCATCGCGACGGCGCTTTTGCTCGCGCAATCCTTCGCGGGCCACGGCGAAGCCCCCACGTCCTTCATTTTTGCCATCACGCTGTGGCTGGCATTCACCGTGCTTTTTGCCAATTTCGCGGAGGCCCTGGCAGAAGGCCGCAGCCGCGCGCAAGCCTCCGCGCTGCGAGATATGCGCCAACTGGTGCTCGCCAAGAAAATAAATGACTTAAGCCTCGCCAATCGAACCACAACGAGCCTTGCCGCCGAAGATTTGCGCAAGGGCGATGTGGTCCTGGTCGAGGCGGGAGATGTCATCCCGGTCGACGGCGAGGTAATCGAGGGTGCAGCCTCGGTCGATGAAAGTGCAATCACGGGCGAATCGGCTCCCGTGATCCGAGAATCCGGCGGTGATTTCTCCTCCGTCACGGGAGGCACGCGCGTGTTGTCGGATTCGATTATCGTGCGCGTGTCGGTAAATCCCGGCGAGACCTTCCTTGATCGAATGATTTCGATGGTCGAGGGTGCCAAGCGTCAAAAGACTCCTAACGAAATTGCGTTGACCATTCTGTTGGTTGCACTAACCCTGGTATTTCTCGTCGTCATCGTGACCTTGTTGCCATTCTCGTTATATAGCGTTGAGACCGCAAAGATCGGTGCACCCATTACCATCACCGCCTTGGTGGCGCTGTTGGTTTGCCTCATACCCACTACGATCGGCGGGCTGCTTTCGGCGATCGGTGTCGCCGGCATGAGCCGGATGATGCAAGCCAACGTGATTGCGACATCCGGACGCGCCGTCGAGGCGGCCGGTGACGTCGATATCCTCTTGCTCGATAAGACCGGGACCATCACGCTGGGCAATCGACAAGCCTCCGCATTCATAGCGGCGCCGCAGGTGACCGATGAGGAACTGGCGGATGCCGCGCAACTTGCCTCGCTTGCCGATGAGACACCCGAAGGGCGCAGCATCGTCGTCCTGGCGAAGCAAAACTTCAACCTACGAGAGCGGGACATCAAGGCGCTCAACGCGACCTTCGTGCCATTTTCGGCGCAGACGCGTATGAGCGGTGTCAATCTCGGCGAGCGGCAGCTTCGCAAGGGAGCCGCCGATGCAATCAAGAAGTATGTCATCGGACTCGGCCGGCCGTTCCCCCAGGCCGTGGCGGATATCGTAGAGCGTGTCGCCAAAAAGGGAAGCACGCCCCTGGTGGTGTGCGACGGCGGACGTGTCTTGGGAGTGGTTGAGCTCAAAGACATCGTGAAAGGCGGCATCAAAGAACGCTTTGCCGATCTTCGCAATATGGGCATCCGGACCACGATGATTACCGGCGATAATCAGCTCACCGCGGCGGCTATTGCCGCCGAAGCGGGGGTTGATGACTACTTGGCCGAAGCGACGCCGGAGGCGAAACTCGCCTTGATTCGCAAGCACCAAGCGGAGGGCAGGTTGGTTGCGATGACCGGCGACGGCACGAACGATGCGCCGGCCTTGGCGCAAGCGGACGTCGCCGTGGCAATGAACACCGGCACGCAAGCCGCCAAGGAAGCGGGCAATATGGTGGATCTTGACTCCAATCCGACGAAACTCATTGAAATTGTCGAAACCGGGAAGCAGATGCTTATGACCCGCGGCTCGTTGACAACCTTTAGCATTGCGAATGATGTTGCCAAGTATTTTGCAATCATCCCTGCTGCATTTGCGTCTACCTATCCGCAATTGGCGGCCCTCAACGTGATGCATCTGACGACGCCGAATTCCGCGATCTTGTCCGCCGTCATTTTTAATGCGCTCATCATTGTCTTGTTGATCCCCCTGGCGATAAAAGGGGTCAAGTACCGGCCGCTCGGCGCGGGGTTGTTATTACGCCGCAATCTGTTGATATACGGTCTCGGCGGGATCGTGGTCCCTTTTCCCGGCATCAAGCTGATCGACATGGGTCTATCAGCGGCTGGGTTGGCTTAAGGAGAAAGAAAATGTTCATGGCCCGCTACATTCGCCCTACAATCGGCCTCCTGATCGTCATGACGGTGCTGCTTGGCGTGATTTATCCGTTGGTCATTACTCTCGCGGCAACGGCCGTTTTCCCGAAGCAAGCTGCAGGAAGCCTCATTTACTCTGGCGGCACACTGGCAGGGTCCAAGCTCATCGGCCAAAACTTTTCCGATCCGAAATATTTTTGGAGCCGGCCCTCGGCCACATCGCCGCAGCCCTATAACGGTCTGTCGTCCGGGGGGTCCAACGTGGGGCCTCTAAATCCCGCGTTGATTGATAAAGTCGCGGCCAATGCCAAACTCCTGCAAGGAGCGGATCCTTCGAACAATCGGCCCATTCCCGTCGATCTTGTGACTGCCTCGGCGAGCGGCTTGGATCCGGACATCAGTCCGGCTGCTGCGGAATACCAGGCAATGCGTGTGGCGCGAATCCGAAAGCTGCCGCTGGAGAAAGTCGAATCTTTGGTCGCTCAACACACGCGAGGGCCGTTTCTCGGCCTCATCGGCGAACCCGCGATAAACGTTCTTGAGCTTAATCTGGCGCTCGATCAGATGCATTAATGACTGAAGAAGGTCGTCTCGACGCGGATGAATTGCTATCAGCGCTCCGGCGCAAGGAAGCATCCGAAAAGCGCGGGCGTCTCAAGATATTCTTCGGAGCCGCGGCCGGCGTAGGCAAGACCTACACCATGCTCGAGTCGGCGCGCGCCCTCCGTGCCGCCGGCACCGATATAGTTGTCGGCTATGTTGAACCCCATGGGCGCTTAGAAACAGAGCGCATGCTCGTCGGACTTGAAGCGCTGCCGTTTCTCGAGGTTGAGTACCGAAAAATTATCCGGCGGGAATTTGACCTTGATGCTGCGCTCAAGCGCCACCCCGCGATATTGCTCGTCGATGAGTTGGCCCACTCCAACGTCGCCGACGGTCAACCTAGGCCCAGGCACGCCAAGCGGTGGCAAGACATCGAAGAATTGCTGGCCGCGGGCATCAATGTTTGGACCACGGTCAATGTGCAGCACATCGAGAGTTTGAACGATGTGGTAGCGGGCATCACTGGGGTGCGCCAGCGCGAAACCATACCGGACCGCATCTTCGATCAGGCTGACGAAGTCGAACTGATCGACTTGTCGCCCACCGATCTGCTAGCCAGAATTAGAACGGGCAAGGTGTATGCGGCCGAGCGCATCTCGGCCGCAACCAAGCGGTATTTCCGCGAGCCCAATTTGCTTGCATTGCGCGAACTCGCGTTGCGGCGCACGGCGGATCGCGTGGATGCGGCGGCCCGTGCATACAAGGATGGGGAGCGATCATCAAAGCCCTGGCTCGCCCGCGACCGATTTCTGATTGCGGTGGCGCTGGACGACCAGGCCGAGCAACTCATCCGCGTGGGCAAGCGTTTCGCGGATGCACTGGATGCCGAATGGATCGTAGTTTCCGTCGAGACGCCGGCAATGCTGAAGTTGGGGGAAGCGTCGCGCAACCGGCGTGTCGACATCCTACGGTTGGCCGAGTCGCAGGGCGCTGAAGCAGTCACGCTCGATGGTCCGTCTGCGTCCGCGGCCCTCAAAGAATATGCGCGGCTTCGGAATGTTGCCCGTATTGTTGTAGGGGAGCCCAGGCGCTTTGGCCTCACCTCGTTCCTTCGGCCCTCCACAGCCACAAAGTTAGTCCGTGGCGGCGGCGGATTCGACGTTTCGGTCATCGCACGCCGCGAGCCTTCCAAGCTCAAAACGCAGCTGCACTTCGCAACCGGCTCGCGCGAGCAGCATCGGTCGCGATACTGGATGGCGCTGGGCGTTTCCGCCGCCAGTACGGCTGTCGCGGCCGTCATGTATCCATACTTTTCCTTGGCCAATATCGTTATGGTGTACCTGCTCGGCGCCACCATTGCGGCATTACGCTTGGGGCGTGGTCCGGCAACCCTGGTCGCCGTTGCCAATATCATGGCTTTCGATTTTTTCTTCGTACAGCCGCGCTACTCATTTGCGGTGACCGATTTAGAATACGTGGTTACTTTCATCGTCATGCTGGCGGTAACTCTCATCATTGCCAATCTGGTGGCCAGTGTCCGAGCGCAGACCCGCGTCGCCGGCGCGCGCGAACGGCGCGCCTCCTCCCTGTATGCCATGAGCCGCGAGCTCGCGGCCACCCGCAGCCTCGAGGATTTGGCGCGGGTTGCCATCAAGCATATTGCGGAAACATTTGCTAGCCGCGCGATTGTTCTGGTTCCGGATTCCCGCGGCCGCTTGCAACGTCCGCAAAGTGCGCCGGAGAAGGGCTCGCTGTTAACCGCCGATCGCTCGATAGCACAGTGGGTATTCGAGCACAGCGCGCCGGCGGGCCTGGGCACTGATACGTTACCGGCAGCCGCTGCGCAATATTTGCCGCTGAAGGGCACGCACAAAACGCTGGGTGTCTTGGCCGTGGAGCCAACGCAAAAGAGGCGTCTGTTGTTACCCGAGCAGCGCCATCTGCTCGAGACTTTCGCCGGCCAAATTGCATTGGCACTCGAGCGCGCAGGCCTTCAAGAGGAAGCGGAGTCAGCACGCGTCGCCGCTGAAACAGAGAGCCTGCGCAATACGCTGCTGGCTTCCATTTCGCACGACCTGCGCACGCCCCTATCCGGAATCACCGGCGCAAGCAGTGCACTGAACGACCCCTCGAGGGTTTTCGACGTGGAGGCCCGCCGCGCGCTGACCATGCAGATTGAGAATAAAGCGAAACA
>JAQGOD010000217.1 GCA_028293775.1 Gammaproteobacteria bacterium | reverse complement strand
AGCGTATCACCCAGGCGAAATGGGCGGTAAATGGCGATGGATATGCCGGCCACCAAGTTGCCCAGTGTGCTTTGAGCGGCGAGGCCCAGAACCACGGACACCACACCGGCGCCCGCGAGCAAGGCCGTGCCCATGGACCTCAGCATCGGGATCAGATGCGCATACAGAATCAGGATAAGCACCCAGATCAGCACCGAACCGAACTGTTGCAGGAAACTGATCGTGGTGCGGTCCATGTGGCCGGCGCGCGTCATGGACGCATGGATCGCCGCGCGAAATACGCGCGATACGATCGATGCCAGCAGCACGAACAAACCTAAGTAAATGAGTGCGCCCCACAGAGTGTCGGGCTTCAAGAAGGACAGCACGTCGTGCTCACCGACCCTGACCTCCTTCAACACGGTGTCGTCGTTCATTCCTCGCACTTTAACCCGTACGCCTCAACGCTGTGTGCAGGTCTTGAGCCATGCGGTTGTCGGTGCTTGCTGACACCATGAACCAAGTGGTTGGCACGAAACCTGCTTTGATACTTCAGCAGACGATGTTGATGGTTCAGTCGGGGTACGCCTGCGATGCCGGCGGCAACGCCCGGCCGCTCTCGACGGTCCGCGGCAATTGGTTGCCGCTTTAAGTTCGGCCACTAACAAGGATATCTATGTCACTCACCATTCCCTCATTGAGCGCGGCGCTGCCCGCTGCGACTGTTCAATCACGCCCCCATGGCCACAAAAAAGGCGCGCAATTGGATCTTTCTTCGGTTTTGGATCCTTCGTCTGATTCCGCCACCACTGCTGCAGTCCCGGCTCCGTCCGGATCCACGCAAAATACATTAAGCCGTCTGTTTGGCTTCGTGGCGCGAACCATCGGGATTCCACTCCCCCCCACCGCAACTGCCCCGGCGGCCCTCAATGCCGGGACTGCGGCGGTATCCAGTCCGACAGCCGGCTCCAAGATCAACCTTACGGCGTAGCTGCCGAGCGGGGACTCTTCAAACCTAGATCGCGAATGGCCGCTTCGAGTTGTTCGGCGGTAAAAGGCTTGCTTAAGTACTCGATGAGGCGCTCAGCCGAGAATTGGCTGTGCAGCGTGGCCTTGTCGTAGCCGCTGGATACGATGATGGGAAGCGACGGGTACATCGCGCGCAGCTCTCTGATCAAAGAACCGCCGTGCGAGTCGGGAAGGCCAAGGTCGACGATCGCGGCCTGCGGCGCGCCGCGCAGGAGTGCAAGCTTGTTCTTGGCCTCGGCTGCCGAACCGGCAACTTCGACTTCGTAGCCCATGTCCTCGAGCTGGCTGCTGAGCACCATTTGAATGAGGTCCTCGTCCTCGACGATCAAGATCCGGGCCGGCGCTGCACGCGTGTCAAGAACCTCGCGAAGCTTTGCGGACAAGTTGGCATAGGTAAACGGCTTGGTGATGAGCTGCAGGCCTGGGTCCAGACGCCCATCGTGGACGATGGCATCGCGCGCATAACCGGTGGTGAATAGCACCTTGAGCGCGGGCTTTAAATTGCGCGCCGCTCCCGCGAGTTGCCCGCCGTTCATGCCTCCCGGCAAGCCGACGTCGGTGAACAGCAAGTCTACTTCGGGATGCGCCTGCAACATGCCGAGCGCGGCGCTGCCATTGGCCGCTTCCAGGACACGGTACCCCAACTCGCGCAGTATCCCGCATGTGTGCGCCCGAACGTCGGCGTCATCTTCGACGGCGAGTATTGTTTCGCTTTCGTGGCCCTTGGCGATTCTCTGCGATGGTTCGGGCGCGGCCGCGGACTCATTCGCGTACAGGCGCGGCAGATAAATTCTAACCGACGTGCCTTGACCTGGCTCGCTGGTGATCTTCACATGTCCGCCCGATTGCTTGACGAAACCGTAGACTTGCGACAAACCCAGGCCGGTACCGTGCCCCACATCCTTCGTGGTGAAGAATGGTTCGAACGCCTTGGACACGATTGCCGGTGTCATACCCATACCGCTATCAGTGACCGCCAATACGACGTATTGGCCTGGCATGACTTCCCCTTGCTCGGCGGCGTCGCGTTCAAGGAGCTGGACGTTCGATGTCTCAATGGTGAGCTTGCCGCCATTCGGCATGGCGTCTCGCGCATTGACCGCCAGATTGATGATGGCCATTTCCAGCTGATTGGCATCGATGTTGGTGCGCCACAAGTCCGCCGAGAGCACGGCTTCGATGGATATTTGCTCACCGATGGTTCGGTGCAGCAGGTCTGACATGCCGGCAACCAGCCTGCTGACATCGACAGGTTTCGGATAGAGCGTCAGCTGGCGCGAGAATGCCAGCAACCGTTGAGTAAGCGACGCCGCTCGCTGTGCGCCGCGAATTGCGCTGTCTATGGAAGGCGCGAGGTTCTCGATCGGAAAGCCGGGCTGCCTGATCTGCCGGCGAATGGTTTCGAGGCTGCCGGCGATGATGGTCAGCAGATTGTTGAAATCGTGGGCCACCCCGCCGGTCAATTGCCCGATCCCCTCCATTTTTTGCGCCTGGCGAAGCGCCTCTTCGGCCCGGCGCCGCTCCGTGACATCGACTCCTTCCGGAACGATTGCGACCACTTTATTTTGCGTGCGCACGGGGCGCATTTGGAAGTCGAACCAGCGCCAGCCGCCTTGCGGCAGATTGATGTAGATCTCCTGGCTGACGACTTCTCCTGCCGCTACGATCGGTATGGCACTGCGCACGATTTCGGGCATCCCGGGGGTACCTGAGAACCAAGGCGTTTCCCAGAACGGCTTGCCCACGACGTCCTCAAGACTTGCGTTTATGCCCGCAAGCGCAGTTGCGTTGGCATCGAGCACTATCCCATCCGTCGACATGAAGCCTTGGTATGTATAGCTGGTGCCGAATATGGCGCGCAAGCGCGCTTCCTTGTCGCGCAGGTCCGCCGTTCGATCGGCGACTTGTTTTTCCAAGGACTCATTGAGACGGCGCAGCGCCTCGCCGGATTCGCGCCGCAATGCGGCCACGCTCAGACTGGAGCGGACACGGGCGATCAGCTCTCGCGCACTAAAGGGCTTGATCAAATAGTCGTTGGCACCGGCTGCGAACCCCTCTACTTTGGCCTCCTCGCCGGCGCGTGCCGATAACAGGAGCACCGGCACTTCGCGCAGTTGCGCATTTTGACGAAGCGCCGCGAGCAATTCGAAGCCATCCATTTTCGGCATCATGACGTCCGAGAGCACCAGATCCGGCTTATGGGCTTCGGCCGCATCCAAGGCTTGTTCCCCGTCGCCGACCGCCTCGACCTGAAAGCCGGCGGCGGTGAGGAGTTTTTGTAAATACGTGCGCATGTCGATGTTGTCATCCGCGATCAGCAGCCGTTGTCCGGCCGCACCGCTGATCGGCTCGGCAACGCTGATCTCCGAGGTGCTCATGGAGGTGATGGTTCCGGCTTCCGGCGCGCCATTCGACAACCAGCTGAGCGCCTCTTCGATAAAGGCCTGGGCACGCGTTTCCAATGAGCTCGTGATCGTGTGCTGAGCTATTTTGTCCGCCGGCAAGTGGCTGTGTCCAAAAAGCAAGGACACCGTAAATACGCTTCCCAAACCGAGCTCGCTGTCGACGCGGATAGTGCCGCCGTGGGATTTGACCAGCTCCATGACGAGCGCCAGTCCTATGCCGCTGCCTTCCATGGAGCGTCCTCTGGCACCCTCGACGCGGCGAAATCTATCGAACAAGTGGGGAAGCTCGGCGGCCGGTATGCCGGTCCCCGTGTCGCGCACGGCAATTTCCGCGCTACCGCCATCGGCCGACACGCGGGTCTCGACCGCGATTTCGCCCTCGAAGGTGAATTTGAATGCGTTCGAGAGCAAATTGAGAATGACTTTTTCCCACATGTCTCGGTCGATATAGACCGGCTGCGGCAACGGCGCGCAATTGATGGTGAGCCTCAAATTCGCCCGTTCCACGGCGGACCGGAAACTGGAGGCCAGGGCCGCCGTATAGGAGTTAATATCGAGCGGCTCAAATACCGCTTGCATGCGGCCCGCCTCGATGCGGGAAAAGTCCAAGAGAGTATTGACCAGTTTCAGAAGCCTGATGCCGTTGCGGTGCGCGATATTCACGAGCTGACGGTGTTCGATCAGCGGTTGGCTATCGGACCGATTGAGCACGTCCTCGAGCGGCCCCAGCATGAGCGTCAGCGGCGTGCGAAATTCGTGACTCACGTTCGAGAAGAACGCGGTCTTCGCGCGGTCCAGCTCCGTCAATGCATCGGCGCGGCGCCAGGCTTCTTGATAGGCCTGCGCATTGGCGAGACCCGAGGTGATCTGCCCGGCGACCAGGCTGATGAATCCCAAATAGGCATCATCCATCCGGCGGTACGGATTGATTCCTGCGACCAGGAAGCCGGCCGGAATGTCCTGCCCTTGCTGTGCGATGGGCGCGATAATCGCTTCGCGCGGCGGTTTGTCCCATGCGCCTGTGGGCATCGCGGAAAAACGGTCCTTCAAATCACTGACGCTCAGCACCGTGCGGCGCGAGAGGATTTCATCCGCCGGCCAAATCGAGCCAGGGTCCTTCGGATCGATCGTTGCAGGGGCGATCGGATGATCTGGGCCGATGCCGCTGCTGCAGGCCAAAGAAGCGTTCCCGCCTTGATCGAACAAATATGTCAGGGTGAACGGCAGGTCTTTGAGATTGTCGTTAAGCTGGCGCTGCACCGCTTGAAGCACCGCCGGCATGGTGTTGTTGCGCGCAATGTCAGCGGCAATTTCACGCAAGCTGAACAGACGCCGCTCGCCGATGATACGTTCGGTTTCTTCGGTAACAACGCACAACATGCCGACGACCCTGCCCTCATCATCCGCAAGGGGCGAATAGGAAAACGTGTGATACGTTTCTTCCGGATAGCCGCTGCGCTCGAGAAACAGCAGTAGTCCCTCATCCCAAGTGGCTTCGCCGCTATTGAGAACGTGTTCGATGCGCGGGCCGATGTCGGGCCAGATTTCCTCCCAAACCTCGCGCGCTGAGCTGCCCAAGGCCCACTGCTGCTTCACGCCCAGCGTCGGTGCATACGCATCGTTGTAGAACATGGTGAGTTTCGGTCCCCAGCACATCCACATTTGGTAGCGCGACGTGAGCAGGATGCGCACCACGGTCTTCAGGCTTTGCGGCCACGATTGCGGTGGACCTAAGGGCGTCTCCTGCCAGCGTTTCGCACGCATGATCTTGCCGACGGCGCCGCCGCCCGCCAGAAAATCGGCACCCGACGGAGTGGCCGTCTCTCTATCCGGTTGCATAAGGTTTGCGAAATATCCCCAGGGCGTCTAGTGCGCCGCAATAACATTATTTCAAATATTCGAAAGCGTGCAATGACCCGGCCAGCAACGCGACTATTGCAGCGCAGCATCCGCGCGGGCACGCCGCAGTGCAATGCCGAGAAGAATGAATGTGGCTGCGAGGCAGAGGTAGGCAAACAAATTTCCGACGGCGGTGTACACCGTGTGTCCGCCCTCCAGGCCGGCCGCTGTGACCAGGACGCCGTCCGCCGCTCTCGGGTGACGATAAGGATCGTCCGCATAGGTTTTGCGGAGAACGCGGCCATTTGGATCGATGAGGGCGGACACGCCGGAATTTACCGCCCGGACCATGCTCACGCGCAATTCCACGCTTCCGAAGACCGCAAGCGCCAGGTGTTCCCAGGGCTCCGTATCCGCTCCGAACCAGGAGTCACTGGTCAGGTTAACGAGCAAGTTCGGGTGCAATTGCCCGACACCGCGCAGGAATCCTTGCAATATATCCTCATAGCAAATAACCGGGGCCAATCGCCAGATTTTCTCGTCGGACCCGCGCAAGGAAATCGCAGCCGGTCCGCTACCCGCGGTGAAACGGCCGGCCCCGGCGGGCAAGAACTTTCTCAACCAGGGAAAGGCATCGATGCCCGGAACGTATTCGCCGAAAGC
>JAQGOD010000520.1 GCA_028293775.1 Gammaproteobacteria bacterium | reverse complement strand
GCACAAGCCGCGCGCCTTCTTCGAAGACCGCGTCCGCAAAGAACGCGAAAATGCCGCCGAATAGCACCTATACAGCTGAAGCCCTGCTCAATCTGTTGTTGGACCGTTTCGAAGCACCGAAAGCACGGGTGCGCGATATCACGCAGCCAATCGACTATACGAAGATCGGCGGACCCGTCGCGCAAGATGACTTTCACCGTATTCTTCACGATGCAGAGCGGGCGGGCGGTATCGCACTCGAGAGAGATAGGCTGGCGCGCTTTACGGGTGAGCTCGCGCGGATACGGCTCACCGACGCGGACAGCCTCTATCGATTTCTCGTGCGCTCGCCTGCGGGAACAATGGCAGATACGGCGCGCCGAACGATCGAGGCGACAATTCCCGAAATCCTGGAAGAGCCGTTCTTCGCCGAAATCGAGCAGGAGGCAGTCGTGGCCTGGACTGCCAACAAGAGGTTTCTTGGTCTTACGCCGAATCAGATCGAGACGTTCGTCACCATCTTGCGGTTGGCGCACGGGATCGTTCATCTCGCCGGCCGCGATGTGGATCATCGTACATTCTCGCGGCGCGTGGTGAAGGACAGCAAAGCTCTGGAACGGTCAGAAGGCCGCGTGGCACAGCTCCTCAAGCGCCACAACCATAATCTGGCGGGTGACGAGCCCCGAGAAATCTTAGAGGCCAGCGGCATTGTCCGCCGTGCCCATCTGCTGCAGGTGAAAGGCCCCCTTCGCCTCTCATCCGATGATCTCGAAATTCGCGGGACAGGTCAGGTTTTCATCGGCTTGCCATGGGCCGCCGTTCGAAAGGCAACATTGACGCGGCCCGTCGACTACATTCTCACCATTGAGAATCCAACGAGCTTTTGGCGTTATTGTACGGAAATTGAGGGCTGCTACCTCGCGCTTCTGAGCGACGGATTTCCAGCCCGCGACGTGCTGTCAAGCATGACCCATTTTGTAGGAGTTGCACGTGCCCTCCAAGAGACGCCGGTGTTCCACTGGGGTGACATCGACGCCGGCGGTGTTCGAATTGCCGCCCATCTTGCGGATAGCTTTGCGGTTCCGGTTGACCTGCACGAGATGAGCCCCGCGCTAGCGCTAAAATTTGGGATCCCCTTGCAGTCCCGCAATGGTTTGGATCGGCTCGCGACCCGGGAGGGCGACATTGGGGAGTTGGCACGATGGCTTTCCACCGATGCGGCGATGGCGCTCGAACAGGAGGAGCTTGATCCAAGAGTTCCTGAAGGCGCGCTCCGCTAGCTGTAGGCCTCTTGGCTGCTTTGACAGCGAGAGACAACACGCGACTTGAGGAATCGACCATACCCAAGGTGGCACCGATACCGGTTGAGTACTAACTTGCCGGCCCCTGCCCCCTAGTCATGCCCGCTACAACCGAGAAGACGGTGCGTAGATCTTCGAGATGAATTTGAACAAACCGCAACCGCACAACTTCTCCCGCCAGTGTCACTGATATGTCGGGCGTATTGGCCTCTCGGATAGCATCGCAGATCTCCGAATCCGACGTACTGTTGGCGTGCTGCCATTTGGCAGAACATGTTGGGCATAGCGCGAGATGATTCTCCGCCAACTCGGCAGACGCTGATTGAATCAGTTCAGGAGCTTCAAAATAATGTGCTCCGTCAGCTAACCTAAATGGCATGACCTGATGGCATGCCTGACAAATCATGTCGCCGGCAGAGTTGCTGTAAAAGTCGCGCAAGTAGGGGCGCGCTAGTTGTCGCGCCTCTCTGTCTGAGGTGCGCACACTACGATTGCGGACCTCGTAGGTTTTGACCGACACGGCCTGAGCGCGTTGCGTCTGGCGATCTGCCCTGCGTTCCGGGTTCGGGGCTTCTCGTTCTGGGAATTCAGGCTCGTTGAAGGCGCCGCCGGCTATCCGCCGCAGCATTTCGCTACCAAGGGTTTCCCGTGCCTCTGGCGACATTCGTTCCAAATGATCCGCGAGCTCCGCAGGAAGACCCATGGTTTGCGCGGCATTGCGGCGCGCCTGATGCTGCTCGGAGCGTCGCCGGTGGTCCGCGCCGAACTCGATGGCACCTAACCAACCCTCATTGCCCGAGATCAGAAAGCCGTCTGCAAGTTCAGACGCAGTTATCGTGCTCGGCCGATGCAAAGAACCATTTTTGGCGGGCATCCAAGCCGCATCGCGCAATGCAAATGCCAGAGTGGAAAGCTCTTGGCGGGGCTCGTAGGCTTGATTTGGAGCATGGCGGGCGTACATGCTTTTGCTTCCCGCCGCCACAATGGCATTCCAAATCATCCTTGAGATTTGACGATCACCAAGCGCGAGCAGGCTTGGCAATTCGGCGATATTGAAATCGCTGTTGATCTCTGTGGAGGTTGTTCGAGTGCTACCAAATCCGTTGAAAAGATTGCCCCGCCTAGGATGAGCGTATGGAATGCGCGTCCTTTCGACCACAAGAGCATCTTCCACCCCTGCAGCCTTTACAAACGCCAGAAGCTCTGGCCGTTTCAATTTGCTGTAGCCACTCCACAACGGCCTGCGATCTCGACCTTTTACGCGGCCTCCATAGACTCGAGATAAGCCGTTCTGAGCAAATGGCAGGTCCAAGTAGATCGCTCGTGCTTGACAGAGTCCGTCGATGCCTTCTGCGCGAAGGAACGCGACGTCGCTAAACGGCGTGCAGTCCCGATCATCGGCATACCAACGAAGAAACCGGCGCATATGCTGTAGATGCCGTTCTGCGGTCGGTGCGCGCGCTGCGTCGGCATAATTCGCCCGAATGATCGCAGTGACGTAATCCGCTTCGCCGATTTCCTTGACCCCGGTTTTACGCAAAAACTGGTCGACTTCTTTACCACGAGCACGTCCACTACGCGTTAGTGCAGTTCGCACGAGCGGCAGACCGTATGACGCAGCCTCCTCGTCTACCGGCGCGTCCGACGGCGACAATAGCGCTTTGGATGGCGCCGCGCGGGTTCCATTTTCGAGACGCACAAAAGGCAAATGGGCCAGTGACGCGTTCTGTTTATGAACTCGCACAGCCGCATCGACGAGGAGATAGAGCCGTTGCACTTGGTCGTCGGG
>JAQGOD010000214.1 GCA_028293775.1 Gammaproteobacteria bacterium | reverse complement strand
GCCGCTCGGCATCGCCGCTCGCCGTATCGAGCACCAGCAGCGTTCTACCGGCGCCGAGCGCGGCCCGTTCGGCCGCGATGAGCAGCGCCGCCCCAAGGCCGCGGCGGCGCGCTTGCCGATGAACCAGCATTTTTGCCACATCCGCGCGGTGCGGCTGATTATCGAACGAGGCAAACACCACCTGAACGGTGCCGACGATGGCGCCCGCCGCGTCCCCGGCGATCAGCAATATCCGTTCGCCGCGCGTCACGCTCGCCGCGACGCCCAGCCAAAACGCGCCGGCTTTGTCGCGCGGCAGCGGTTGCATGAAACCGACGGAAGCGCCGCCCTCGACGCAATCGATGAGCAGCTCGCTCAAGGCTTGGATCTCGACGTCGCCGACAACTTCGAGAGAACGAATCTGAGTAGTATTCGGCACTGCGGCGTATTACGCCGTAGGCACCCAAATATTGTCAACCCGCTACAATGGGTGCAGAGGTGTACAGTGATATTGCAACAACTCATCGGAACCGAGCTGCCTGTCATTCAGGCGCCGATGGCGGGCTGGCAAGGCAGCGAGCTGGCCATCGCGGTGTGCAATGCGGGCGGCCTAGGTTCGCTGCCCTGTGCCCTGCTGAGTACCGATGCCATGCGGGCCGAGGTGACCCGGATTCGCGCCCGGACCGGCAAGCCGTTCAATGTAAACTTCTTTTGCCACGCGCCGCCCGACCCGGACGCCGCAAGAGAAGCGGCGTGGCGCAGGCTGCTCGCTCCTTACTTCAAAGAATTTGGAATCGACTCGAGCGACTCGCTCCCGGGCCCTTCGCGGACGCCCTTCAGCGCCGCTGCCGCGGACGTGTTGGAATCCTTCAAGCCTAAGGTGGTGAGTTTCCATTTCGGCTTGCCGCCGAGCGATCTTTTGCAGCGCGTGAAATCGTGGGGCTCGATCGTGTGCTCCTCGGCGACCACGGTTGCGGAGGCTGTGTGGCTGGAGCAACACGGTGCCGACGCCATCATTGCGCAGGGTCTCGAGGCGGGCGGGCATCGCGGCATATTCTTGTCGGAAGACCTGACCACTCAGGTGGGAACCTTTGCCCTGCTGCCGCAGATCGCGCGGGCTGTGCGAGTGCCGGTGATCGCCACCGGCGGCATCGCGGATGCGAAGGGCGTGGCGGCTGCCTTGGCGCTGGGCGCCGCGGCCGTTCAGCTGGGGACGGTGTACTTGCTGTGCCCCGAGGCGACGACGAGTGCGGTTCATCGCGCGGCGCTCAAGAGCGCTCACGCGACGCATACGGCATTGACCAATCTATTTTCCGGCCGGCCCGCGCGAGGCATCGTCAACCGACTCATGACGGAACTCGGGCCCATCAACGCCACTGCGCCGGCCTTCCCCTCGGCGAGCCACGCGCTCGCGAGCTTGCGCAAAAAAGCCGAGAGCCTCGGCATCGGCGATTTCTCGCCTCTTTGGTGCGGCCAAAATGCCGGCGGCTGCCGTGAAATTCCCGCCGCGGAACTGACCCGCACGCTCTTGAGCTGACCCATGGCGCTCGGCGCAACCGTGTACTCCTTCAAAATCGAGCTCGCCGATTCGGATCGCGGCGTTTACGCGCCATTGGATCTGCGCGTGGCGCGTCATCCATCGGAGACGGAAGATCATCTGTTGACGCGCGTGCTCGCCTACTGCCTCGAATACACCGAGGGCATCAGTCTTTCAAACGGCCTTTCGGATCCCGATCAGCCGGCAATCTCCGTGCGGGATCTCACCGGCGCACTGCGCGTGTGGATCGATATAGGCGCGCCGGATGCCGCGCGGCTGCACCGAGCCGGCAAGCTCGCACCGCGCGTTGCCGTATATACGCACAAAGACGCCGCGCAGCTTGCCGCACGTTTGGGCGCCGAAAAAATTCACCGCGCGCAGAAGCTGGAACTGTACGCGGTGGATCGCCATTGGCTGGAGGCGTTGACGGCCCTGCTGGCGCGGCGCATGGAATTCGCACTTACCGTGGCTGACGGGCAGGTGTACTTGTCGCTCGGCGCCGAGACGCTCACGTGCGCCGTCGAAAGGGTGCAGATCGGCGGCCTCGGCTCCTAGGCGGGCGGGTTTTGAAGCTCAGTCAGAAAATCCCGCGGACGCAGAAAATCCTCGTACAGCCTGGCTTCGGGTGATCCCGCGGCGGGACGCCAATCGTATTCCCAGCGAACCTGCGGCGGCAGCGACATCAGTATGGACTCGGTACGGCCGTGAGATTGCAATCCGAACAACGTGCCCCGGTCGTAGACCAGATTGAATTCGACGTAGCGGCCGCGGCGGTAAAGTTGGAACTGCCGTTCGCGCTCGCCGTACGGCAGATCCCTGCGCCGTTCGAGAATGGGCATGAATGCCGGAAGAAAGTGATCGCCAATGCTGCGCAGGAAGGCAAAGGAGTGCTCGAATCCGCCGTCATTCAGATCATCGAAGAACAATCCGCCCACGCCGCGTGTTTCGTTCCGATGCGGCAAGAAGAAATACCGGTCGCACCAGCTTTTATATCTTTCGTAGCGCTCCTCTCCGAACGGTAGGCAGGCCTCGCGTGCCGTTCGATGCCAGTGAAGCACGTCCTCATCATAAGGGTAGTAGGGCGTAAGATCGAAGCCGCCCCCGAACCACCAAACCTCAGGACCGTCGAGGGGCCGCGCCACGAAGAACCGCACGTTGCAATGCGTGGTCGGTGCGTGCGGATTGCGCGGATGAAAGACCAAGGACACGCCCATGGCCTCGAAGGGCGCGCCGGCGATTTCAGGACGCGAAACCGAGGCGGAGGGGGTCATCTTGTCGCCGAACACGTGGGAGACAGACACGCCTGCACGTTCGAACACGGAACCATCGCTTAAAATGCGGCTCTGGCCGCCGCCGCCCTCGGGACGTTGCCAGGCATCGCGGCGAAATTTGAGTGACTCGGTTTTTTCCACCGCGGCGGTGATGCGCTCCTGAAGTTCGTTCAGGTAGCCCTTGACCGCGGACGCATCGACCGGCTTTACGGTTGGCATCGGCCCTTACGCCCTTTTTTTGGCCGACTTCTTTTTGACTTTGGAATGAGTCTTCGAGGCCGCCGGGGCCTGCTTGTGGACCGCGGTCTTTTTTCCCTTCGCCGCGAGCTTCACGGGGGAGGCCGCAGCATGGGGGGTCGCCGCAGCATGCGGGGAGGCGGAGGCGCCGGCCTTGGCCGCCTTGCCTTCCTTCGCAGCGCTTTTGGACGCGAACTTCGAGAATTTGCCGCCCTTGCGGCCCCACTTGCCGCGTTCCGGCGCCGCCGCCAACAGGGCTTGGCACTCTTCCAGCGTCAAGCTCTTCGGTTCCTTGTCCTTCGGAATTTTCGCATTGCGCGCCTTGTCCGTGATGTACGGACCATAGCGCCCATTGAGCACCTGGATGCCGGCATCGGGAAAATCCAGAATCAACCGGTTCGCGTCCGCGATTTCCTTCTCGCGAATGACCTCGAGCGCGCGTTCGGGCGTGATTTCATAGGGATCGTCGGTCTTGAGCGAGACATATTTTGCCCCGTACTTCACGTAGGGACCGAAGCGGCCGACATTGGTGGTGATCTCTTCGCCCGCCGCCGTGGTACCGAGCTTGCGCGGCAACTTAAACAGTTCCATCGCCTGCTCGTGGGTGATCTGGTCCATCTTTTGCCCAGGCCGCAGGCCCGCGAAGCGAGGCTTGTCCTCATCGTCCTTGGTGCCTATCTGCACAAAGGGCCCGAAGCGTCCCATTCGCACGCTCATCGGCTTGCCGCTGGCTGGATCCACCCCTAAGTCGCGCGCTTGCGCGACTTCCTCGCGGCTCACCGAGGTTTCGGTGTGGTTCACGAGATCGATGAAGGGCTTCCAAAACTTCTCCAAAAGCGGCACCCACTCTTGCTCGCCGCTGGCAACGGCATCGAGCGAGTCCTCCATCTTGGCGGTGAAGTCGTAGTCCACGTAGGTGGTGAAATATTGAGTCAAGAAGCGGCTGACGATCTTGCCGATGTCGGTGGCGGTGAAGCGCCGGCTTTCGATGTCCACGTACTGACGGTCGCGCAGCGTTGAGATGATCGAGGCATAGGTGGAGGGGCGGCCGATGCCGTATTCTTCCAGGGCCTTGACCAGGGAGGCTTCGGAGAAACGCGGCGGCGGCTCGGTGAAGTGCTGGCTCGGCACGAGGCCGACCAGCCTGACCCGATCGCCCTCCTTCATGGGCGGCAACACGTGGTCCGAATCGTCTTGGACCGCATCATCCAAGCCTTCCTGATAAACAGATATGTACCCCGGCTTGACCAAGGTCGAGCCATTGGCGCGCAGCACGGTGCGCTTCGCAGCCTCGGTCGCAGCCGGATCCTTGCCGCCGGCCAGCATTTCAACCGTGACGGTGTCGAAGATCGCGGGGGCCATTTGGCATGCGACGGTGCGCTTCCAAATGAGCGAATACAGCCTGAACTGATCCGACTCGAGGTTATTTTCAATGTCGGCGGGCAACACGCTCGCGGCCGTCGGGCGAATCGCCTCGTGGGC
>JAQGOD010000501.1 GCA_028293775.1 Gammaproteobacteria bacterium | reverse complement strand
ATTGCCGTGGCTCAGCATCACGCCTTTGGGCTCACTGGTGGAGCCCGATGAGAATTGGATGAATGCCAAGTCATCGGCGGCAGGACGGACGAGCTTTCCGGTCTTGGAGATGTCGGTAATCGATTCCACCAGGAAGGCGCGCGACTTGAGCTGGGCAAATAAATCAGATTCGCCTACCTGTCCGGCGAGCGTTTCCAGGCGCTGCAGGCTCTTTGCATCCGTATAGAGCAGCGGATTATTCAGCTTTCGCGCGACGCGCAGCAGCTTGTGCCGGTGCTCGTCGCTAATGCCGACGGCAAGGGGCACGGGAACGATGCCCCCGCAAATGGCGGCCCAAAATCCGTCCAGGAATTGTTCGTTGTTGTTGAGAAAAATGATCATGTTTTCGCCGCGGCGCGCGCCGGCAGCCTGAAGATGAAACAAGATTCCCAGCGCGCGCGCGTGTACTTCCTTGTACGAGACGCGCCGCTCGTTATCTTCCCCCTCCACATAGGTGACGGCTCGGTCCACTTCTCGATTCGCCTCGAGCATGTCGACTAAGGTGGTAAAGCTCTCCAGCTTGCTGGCAACGCTCATCGCATTTCTACCGTCATCATGAGGTTGGATCGGGGCCGCAGGTTGATTTGGGCCTCGAATTCAATGGGCTCGCTCGTGGCGCGCTTGAGCCGAAAGCGGCGTGTCATGGTGCGCATGTGCACCAGCATCTCGAACATCGCAATATTCTCGCCGATGCAGTGGCGCGGTCCCACCGCGAAGGGAATATAAGCGAACTTGTGCCGTTCATTGGCATCCGCATCGGCAAAACGCTCGGGTTTGAATTCTTCGGCGTCGTTCCAAAATGCCGGATGCCGGTGCAGCAGATATGGGCTGATGAACACATCGGTGCGCGGCGGGATCGCAAATCCGCCCAGTTCATCGCCCTCGATGGAGCGCCGGCTGATGAGCCAGCCGGGCGGATACAGCCGCAAGGATTCTTGCAGCACGTGGTGCGTGAAGGACATCGCTTCGGCGGCACTGAGCGCCATGACGCCGGCGGCGGTGCGGTCGGCCTCAGCCTCGAGCTGCTCGGCGGCCGCATGATGTTGAGCCAACAAGTACCAGGTCCAAGTCAGCGCCGCGGCCGTGGTTTCGTGGCCGGCGACGATCAGCGTCAGCACTTCGTCGATCAACTCTTTAACGGACATGGGCTCATCGCTTTCCCGATCGCGCGTCAGCATGAGCATGCTCAAAAAATCAAAATGCTCTTCGGGCGCATCGCGGCGCCGATGAATCAGCTCGGCGACCAATTTGCCCAGCGAGCGAAACTGGAAGGCGAATTTCAGATCGCGATTCGGTTGCTTGGCCACGACCTCGAATGGGTTCGCGCCCAATTGCTGTTCGAGGCGTTCCAAGTCGCTGCCGAATATGGATTTGAGCACGATTTCAAGGGTCAATTCACTCATATCGCTCGACACATTGACCGGTTCTCCGCGAGCGCACTGCTCCGCCCAGCGCTGCGCGAATTTCTCGTTGACCTCGCTGATGAGGGTGCTGAACTGATCAATGACGCGCCGGTGGAAAGAGGGCTGCATCATGCGCCTCTGCCGCCGCCAAAATGCTCCTTCGCTGGTCATGATGCCGTTGCCAAGCAGGATCTTGACCCGGTCCATGCCCTCGCCCTTGGTGTAATTGCGGTGATTTGTCAGCAGGACGCGTTTGATGTCCTCCGGATGGTTGATGACGTAGTTGTTCACGCCGCGAGCGGGCGCGAAAACGCGGTAAACATCGCCGAATCTAGCAAAATAGTCTTGCAGACGCGTCAGTGATTCTTCGCTGCCGCCAATATCGAACCCTTCGGTGGGTCCGGGTGGAATTGCCGTGGTTTGCATGCCGCCATTGTAACTTAGGCATTGCGCCTCACGGAGCGCTTCCCGACAATACGAGTGTGCATAAGAAACGGGAAGAGGGCGGGCTTCGCAATACGATCTACGATCGGCAGACCCGCTCCGGTCGTCAGCTGACGAAGTGGCGTTTGTGGCTTTATAAATTCGCGGCGCCCATCGTCCTTGGCATGATGCGAGTCGTGATTGGCTGGTGTAAACGCGAGCGCATCATCGGCGCCGAGCACCTCAGCGCGGCGCTCGCACGTGCACCTTCTTTCATTCCCGTGTACTGGCATCAGCATCAACTGTTTTGCGCCAAATATCTGTTCGACCAGCGCAAGGCAGGCGTGAAATTAGGCGTATTGGTCAGCCCGTCGGTCGATGGCGAATTCGGCGCCCTGATCGTACGAGCTCTCGGCGGGGAAGTGATTCGTGGATCATCCTCGCACACCGGTGCTCGCGCGCTGCGTGACTTTTACCAGGCGTTGGTCCACGAGAGCATTTCACCGGTTATTGCTCCGGACGGGCCGCGCGGTCCGGCGTGGAAGTTCAAGCCCGGCGCTTTGCTGCTTGCCCAACTCTCGCAAAGGCCCATCATCCCTTTGAGCTATTTTGCCTCACGCGTGTGGAAGATCAGTTGGGACCGCTTCGTGATCCCGAAGCCGGGCGCGCGCATCGTCATCGCCATCGGCGAGCCGGTGTACGTGGCCAAGGGCCTTGACGCGGCCGCACTTCAGCGGCTACAAGCCGATATGGAACAGCGGCTTACGCGTCTATTTGAAACTGCAAAAGCGGCGGCCGCATAAATATTCGCTGGACGTTGGGGGGGCGAGGTTCGCCGGATTTTCGCCGAAGCCCTATTAATACAATCGCTTAGCTTGTATTCCTTATAACTTGTGCGAGAATCCAGGTGTATGTTCAAATGTGGGCGCGAGGAAGTGTGTGACGCATTCGAGTTTCGCGACGGATTGATGTGGCAAACTGTTGATCTGCAACCGCAACTATCTTCCTGGGACCAGTGAAGGCGCATGGCAATAGCTCCAAACGATCCCCGCCAATTAGATCTCACAGCCTCGGACATATTGTCCCCGCAAACTTGGCCGAGACGCGGCCCCCGCACCAATGGTGGCCTGGACGTCATCTGCACAAAAATCGCGGTCGATTTCCAAACGATGACGGCCGCCACGGCTCTCGATACCATCATTGTGAATTTGGAGCTGCTGCGCGAAGCGACCCGCGTCGATGCAGCCTTTCATATCGCCCTCGATCCCGAGCTTGACCAAATCGGCGACGTACAAGTCGCGCGCGGCATGATGTCGACGGGCAATCCGGAACAATTGCGCGGTCAATCCTTGGATGATTTGCCGTGGCTGCAATCGCGCCTGGCGCCGCTGCGGGTGTCGGAATTGCGAGATACCGGCGCGCCACGCGAGGACCAAGCCATCGATGCGGCGCTGTGGAGTCACTTGGGCATCGGCTCGGTGCTCATCATCGGCTACACCATCAAGGGCCGAGCCGCGGGCCTGTTAGGTATAGCCAACGCCCGTCCGCGCGACAGTTGGGACGTGCAATTGCATCTTTTGATGAAGCTGGTCGGCAGCAGCCTTGCCACGGGGCTCGAGCGGATCGAGATTCAACGCCATCTGGAGGATTTGGAAGAACGTAACGAGCTCGCCATACACAGTGCCAACGACGGGTTGTGGGACTTCGACACGCTGAATAACCGCGTCTATCTCTCGCCGCGCTGGAAGGCCATGCTGGGCTACGACGAAAGCGATGTGGGGGAAGCGCCGGACTGGCGCACCCTCGTGCATTCCGATGACATGTCCCGTGTTCAAGCTGCCATCCGCGATCATGTCGCCGGCAAGACGCCGATTTTCGAAAGCTTGCACCGCATGCGCCATGCGACCGGAGAATGGCGCTGGGTCATCAGCCGCGCCAAGGCCAAGGTCGACGACAAAGGGCGCTTGCTGCGCCTGGTGGGCGTCGAACTGGACATCACCGAGCGCAAGCTTTACGAAGAGGCGCTGTTTCGCGAAAAAGAAAGCGCGCAAATCACCTTGCAGAGCATTGGGGACGGCGTCATCACCACGGATGCAAAAGGGGTCATCGATTATTTGAATCCGGTGGCCGAGGCGCTCACCGGCTGGAGGCTCGAGGACAGTCAAGGCCGCGCCATCGAGGAGATCTTTCGCGCCTTCCACGAGGAGACTTGCGAGCCGCTGGAAAATCCGCTGGCGGTTGCCATCCGCCGCACGCGCTCGATCAAATCGGTGCGCCCGATGCTGCTCATCCGCCGCGACGGCAATGAGATTTACGTCGAAAGCACGGCCTCGCCCATTCGCGATGGCAGCGGCGCGGTCTCCGGCGGAGTCTTGGTGTTTCACGATGTCAGCGAGGCGCGGGAACTGAACCGGCGCCTGAGCTATCACGCGAGCCATGACGTGCTCACGGGCTTGGTGAACCGGCGCGAATTTGAAAATCGCATGGAACGCGCTTTGAAGAGCGCCAAAGCGCGCGAGACCTCCTATGCGCTATGCGTTCTTGATTTGGATCAATTCAAAATAGTCAACGATACCTGCGGCCACAGTGCAGGGGATGCGCTGCTGGGCCAAGTGGGAGCGCTGCTGAAATCCAAAGTGCGTTGGCGCGACACGCTGGCACGCTTGGGCGGCGATGAATTCGGGATTTTATTGGAAAGCTGTTCGCTCGATGAAGCGATGCGCACTGCCGAGGCGCTGCGCGAGGCGGTGCGTAACTTCAAATTCACTTGGGAAGAGCGCACCTTCCGCTTGGGCGCGAGCATCGGCGTGGTGCCGATTTCCGCGGACAATGCCGATGTGGCAGCCGTGTTGAGCGCCGCCGACAGCGCCTGCCAGGCAGCCAAAGAGGCCGGCCGCAATCGCGTGCACAGCTTCGAGGAAAATGACATCGATCTGATGCGCCGGCGGCGCGAAATGCAGTGGGCGGCGCGCATCAACAATGCGCTGGAAGAGGGCCGTTTCGAGCTGTTCCGCCAAACCATCATGCCGCTGCAGAAAACCGAAGCGGGTGCACACTACGAGTTGCTGCTGCGCATGCGCGATGAAGCCGGCAAGATCGTCGGGCCGGATAATTTCATGACCGCCGCGGAGCGCTATGGCATCACGCCGAGCATCGATCGCTGGGTCATCGAAAATGCCTTCCGGTGGCTGGTTTCAGAGGCCGATGAGCGCGAAAAACTCACCATGTGCTCGATCAATTTGTCCGGGCAAAGCTTGGGCGACGACAAATTCCTGCCCTACGTCATCGATCAATTTCACCACAGCGGTTTGGACGCCACGAAGATTTGCTTTGAGATCACGGAAACCGCGGCCATCGCCAGCTTCTCGCAGGCCAATCGCTTCATCCAGGCGCTGAAGGAGTTAGGCTGCAAGTTCGCCCTCGATGATTTCGGCACCGGCTTGTCCTCGTTCGGCTACTTGAAGCACTTCCCGGTGGACTACTTGAAGATCG
>JAQGOD010000484.1 GCA_028293775.1 Gammaproteobacteria bacterium | reverse complement strand
CCTCGATGCGTGCGCGCGGCGCACAGGTCACGGACATCGTGATTTTGGTGGTTGGTGCCGATGATGGCGTGATGCCGCAGACCGTCGAGGCCATCCAGCATGCGCAGGCGGCGAAGGTACCCATCGTCGTGGCGCTCAACAAGATGGACAAGCCCGAAGCGGACGCGGAAAAGGTCAAGCAGGAGCTGACCAAGTACGGCGTCATCCCCGAAGAGTGGGGCGGCGAGAATATCTTCGTGCCGGTGTCGGCGCGAACCGGCCTGGGCGTCGATCAATTACTCGACAGCATCTTGTTGCAGGCCGAAGTGCTGGAGCTCAAGGCCCCGACCGCGGGTCTGGCGGCCGGGTACGTGATTGAATCGAGTCTCGAAAAGGGGCGCGGCGCGGTCGCCACTGTGCTGGTTTTGCGAGGCACGCTCAAGCTCGGTGATCCTCTTCTCATCGGCCAAGAATTCGGGCGTGTGCGCGCGCTGTTCGATGAGGCGGGACATCCGGTTGATGCGGCCGGTCCCTCCATTCCCGTCGTGGTGCTCGGCTTGTCCGGCGCACCCAATGCGGGGGACGAGCTGCTGGTGGTGGAGAGCGAGCGCAAGGCGCGCGAAGTGGCCATGCACCGCCAATCGAAGTCGCGGGACGTCAAGCTGGCCCAGAAAGCCACCAATATGCAGGACGTGTTCTCCACGATGGGCGAGAACAAGGCCGACCTGGTGCAGCTGTTGATCAAGGCCGATGTGCAGGGCAGCGCCGAGGCATTGCGCGATTCGCTCAACAGCCTGTCCACCGGCGAAGTGGCCGTCAATATCGTGGCCTCCGGAGTCGGCGGCCTGACGGAGTCGGACGTGACTTTGGCGGCGGCGTCCAAGGCGCGGATCATCGCATTCAATGTGCGCGGCGATGCCGCCGCGCGTGCTGCGATCAAGGAACATGGCGTCGACGTTCGCTACTACAGCATCATTTACGAGGCCATCGACGATATCAAAGCCGTCTTGACCGGCATGCTCTCCCCGGAGGTCAAGGAACAGATCGTCGGGCTTGCCGAGGTTCGAAGCGTGTTTCGCTCCAGCAAGTTCGGTACGGTGGCAGGCTGCATGGTCATCGACGGCTATGTGCGGCGCAATTTTCCGATCCGTGTATTGCGCAATAATGTGGTCATCTTCGAGGGCGCATTGGAATCCTTGAAGCGTTTCAAGGACGATGTCAATGAGGTGCGCGCCGGTACCGAGTGCGGCATCGGCGTGAAGAATTACAACGATGTGCAGGAAGGCGACCAGATCGAGTGCTATTCACGAGTGGAAGTGGCCAGAACTCTTTAAAGGCGCGGAGCGATTCCCATGCGCTTCGCAAGGCGCACCAGTACAACACATGGCAAAAGACAATCCCCGGGCCAAGCGCTTAGGCGAGCAGATCCAGCGCGAGCTGACCGAGCTGCTGCGCCGTGATATCAAGGACGAGCGCATCGGCAACGTGACCATCACCGCCGTCAACGTAACGGGTGATTTGCGCACTGCGCACGTCTATTACCTGATTTTCGGCAAGCAAGGGGCGGACCCTAAAGTTCAGCGCGGTCTGGAGAGCGCCGCGGGCTTTCTGCGCAACGCTTTATCCAAGTCGCTGATGATCCGTTTTACGCCCACCTTGACCTTCGAACTCGACACGTCGATCGAGCACGGCGTGCGGCTCACGCAGTTGATCGATTCGCTGAAAAAACCAGGCGGCGAGGACTCCTCGGCAACCACCCAGACCGATGCGAACGATCATGATCACATCATCGACGAGGGTTGAGAGGTGCCGGCGGATGTGCACGGAATTTTATTGCTCGACAAGCCGCTGGGTTTGAGTTCAGCCGGTGCCGTTGCGCGAGTAAAGCGCTTGTTCAACGCGCGCAAAGCGGGTCACACTGGATCACTGGACCCCCTGGCCTCGGGGTTATTGCCGATTTGCTTCGGCGAAGCCACCAAGTTCGGGGCGCAGCTGCTCGAGGCAGATAAGACTTATCGCGTGACGGTGCGGCTCGGCGAGCGCACGCCCAGCGCCGATCGCGAATCCGAGGTGGTCGAAAGGCGCGTCTTGCCTCCCTTTTCGCGTGAACAGTTGCAGCATGAGCTATCGCTGTTTCCGCGCGACTACAGCCAAATCCCTCCGATGCACTCGGCGCTGAAGCAGGATGGTAAACCCCTATACGAGTATGCGCGTGCCGGTATCACTCGGGAGCGCATCGCGCGCGCCATTATCATCCATGAGCTGAAATTGCTCGATTGGCAGGCCCCCGATCTATCTTTCGATGTGCGCTGCACGAAAGGGACCTATATCCGCGTCCTGGCCGAGGATTTGGCGGCCCAATTGGGCACCGTGGGGCATTTGTCGGCGCTGCGGCGCATCGGCGTTGCCCCCTTCGACCGCGAAGTCCTTTGGTCATACGACGCCTTGGAAGCGATGTCGGCGCTCCAGCGACAAGAGGTTCTTTTGCCGGTCGATGCTGCGCTTTGCGCCTGCGCGCGGTTCGACTTGCCGGCCGGCGGGGTAAGCGCATTTCGGCAGGGCCAGACCGTCAACCTTGCCGGAGAACCTTCGGAGGCCCTGTTCGGTATGCTGCGTATCTATGCGGAAGGCTTGGGGTTTCTCGGATTGGGGCAGATCGAAGCGGCCGGCCTCAAGCCCCTGCGGCTCATTTCATCCGCCGCGAATCGTGCTTGAGGGTGGGTGCCGTGACGCGTACAATGCGCGCCTTCTTAAAAGTCCTAAGTTATTGATTGAGGGTTTGATTTCAATGCCACTTACTCGTGAAGAAAAGACGGGCGTCGTCGGTAAATTTCAGCGCAGCGCGCAGGACACCGGCTCCCCCGAAGTTCAGATTGCCTTGTTGTCCGAGCGCATTAACGGCTTGAGCCAGCATTTCACTACGCACAAAGCCGACCACGCATCGCGTCGCGGGCTGCTCAAGATGGTCAATCAGCGCCGCAAGCTGCTCGATTATCTTAAGAGCACTACTCCGGACAAATACACGCAATTGGTCGAACGTTTAGGGTTACGCCGCTAACAGGCGCCGCTGCAGGCGCGCACTTAGCGCCTGCGTCTTTCACTCGAATTATCAAAGGGGCTCAAGTTGGGCGCTATCAAAAAAAGCTTTAAATATGGGGATCACACGGTGACCCTGGAAACCGGTGAGCTTGCCCGGCAGGCTGACGGTGCCGTACTGGTCACCATGAGCGAAACGGTGGTTCTGGTGACGGCGGTGGGCCTGAAGAAGGCGACACCGGGCCGTGACTTCTTCCCGCTCACCGTGAACTACCAAGAAAAAACCTATGCCGCAGGGCGCATCCCGGGCGGGTTTTTCAAGCGCGAGGGACGGCCGACAGAAAAAGAAACCCTCACCTCGCGTCTGATCGATCGGCCGATTCGGCCGTTGTTCCCGGAAGGATTCATCAACGACGTGCAGGTGGTTGCTTCGGTGATTTCCGTGAATGCGGAAGTGGACCCGGATATCGCTTCTCTGCTCGGTGCCTCGGCGGCGCTCGCCATCTCGGGTATGCCCTTTATGGGTCCCATCGGCGCGGCGCGCGTGGGTTACATCGATGGCAAGTACGTGCTCAACCCGACGGCCACGCAATTGACCTCCTCGAAGCTGGATCTGGTCGTCGCGGGCACGCAAGAGGGCGTGTTGATGGTGGAGTCGGAAGCCGACGGCCTCAATGAAGAAGTGATGCTCGGCGCCGTGACCTTCGGACATGA
>JAQGOD010000474.1 GCA_028293775.1 Gammaproteobacteria bacterium | reverse complement strand
TGACGCACGCTGATGCGCTTCAAGATCCGACCCAATAACAGGCCCTGCACGACGGCCGAGACCACGCCCACAGCCGCGAGCGACCAACCATTGTCCCGAGGTCCCCAGCCAAATTTGAAGGTCGTGTAGAGCACCCAACAGGTATAGAGCACAAATTGTGCGAGGCCACAGCAAGCCACGACAACGGCCAGAGGTGCCACGTCCTTCAATTGAGTCAATCGACGCAGCGCACTGAACGGATTGGCGGCTTTCCAATGAAATGGATGTCTGCGGCCGGCGGGCAACGATTCAGGCAACACGAAGTACCCATACAGGAGATTGAGCAGGGCGAGACCGGCGGCCGCAAAAAAGGGCAGGCGCAGATTTATGGAACCCAACAGTCCGCCGATCACCGGACCGAGAATGAACCCGACGCCGAACATCGCTCCCAACATACCGAAGGTCTTGGCCCGCTGTTCGGGTGGCGTGATGTCTGCCACATAGGCGCTGGCCACCGAAAGATTGGCCTGCATCGCGCCAGACACCAGCCTTATGGCGATCAACATGCCAATGGACGTCGCCAATGCCGTCGTGAAAAAGCTGAGCATCAGGCCGGAAAATCCGATCAGCAATACGGGTCGGCGGCCGTAGCTGTCGGAGAGCGCACCAAGAATCGGTGATCCGAAAAAATTAGCCAAGCTAAACGAAAATGTGACGACGCCATACCAGAGCGCCTGATCCGTTTTTGTGCCCGTTAAACTGCCCACCAGCGGCGGCAACACTGGAATGATTAGGCCAATCGAGATCATGTCGATGAGCGCCGTTAACATGATAAACGGCATAGCCGCCGCGCGGCTGTGTCGGGCGGCGAACAGTTTGAAGCCGGGGGTTTTCACCCGGCCGTTTGGCATTCTTTACTGCCGGTGCCGTCCGCTGTGCACCAGCTACGGACCTGTCGGCGAAATTCGGGAGGTGAGAAGGACATTACCGGACTCGTTCGAACTTGGAATGTGTCCCGCCCGAGCATAACCGCCGGTTGCTCGCTCCGCCAGACGCCGATGCCGATCGCAGCAGTCGGCCATCAGAAAGACGGCTTTCTTGGTGGCCAGCGTTGCGCTTGCACCCCCCGTCCCGCATTCTGAACGTCCGGGACCGTATCGAGGCGATTAGTTTTTCCTACACGAATGAATTTGCCGCGGTAAATCTCTAGAATTGAATGGCTATGGTCGAATCCAACGCCGGCGCATCGCCGCAACTCGAGGCACAGGCGGTCGATGCCGTCGAACGGCACCTACGCGAGGGCGAACCGCTTCTCGCCTACAACGCGGTGCAGGAGGGCTTGGCGGCTTGGCCCCAGAACCTTCGACTGCGCCAACTTCAGGGTCTGGCGATCGCGCGCACTGGCGACATCGAGCGCGCCAATGAACTTTTGCGCCAACTCGCCGACACGGGCAATGCCGATGCGGAAACGTTGGGCATTCTGGCCCGCACCCACAAGGATCTTGCCTTGCGAGCGGGCAAGGCCGCGAGCCGCACGGCCCATCTCGGCGCAGCCTTTAGCATCTATCAGCGGGGCTACGAGGCGACGCGCACCGCCGGGGAAGGCGGCGATGCGTGGTACACGGGCATCAATGCTGCCGCCATCGCGGTATTGCAGAATGATCTCATCACCGCTCGCCGGATCGCGGGCGAGGTCCGCGCGCAGTGCTTGCGCGCGCTGGCAAACCCATCCGCGGCAACCGACTTTTGGCTCGCCGCGACACTGGGGGAAGCCGCCCTGATCCTGGGCGAGCCTAAGGAATCGGCGACTCACTACGCGCGCGCTGCGCGGCTCGCAGCTGGACGCTATGGAAACCTGGGCAGCACCCGGCGCCAGGCCGAGCTGCTCGCGCAGCATCTGCCCGGAGACAACGGCTGGACCACCGAGGTTCTGAGAATTCCCCCCTTGGTGATGTACACCGGTCACATGATCGACCAGGCGGCGAGGGCGGTACCGAGATTTCCGATCACGCTCGAGAGTGCCGTGGCTGCCGGAATTCGCGAGCGCCTCGAGGCCATTCGACCGCTTGCCTCGTATGGGTCGGCGGCCTGCGGCTCCGACATTCTATGCCTCGAGGCCATGCGGGAAGTGGGCGGCGAAACGCACATCGTCTTGCCGTTTCCGGCCGCAGATTTTCTCCGGATCAGCGTAGATTTGGGCGCAGGCGGGTGGGCCGAGCGGTTCGAGCGCGTGCTCGCTGCTGCGACCAGCGTGACGATCACCAGCGATCATCGGGCCCACGGCAGCACGGCAACCTTTGAATATGCCAATCTGGTGTTGACCGGTAGAGCACGCTTGCGCGCGCAGGCGCTCGGGACGGATCTGGTCGGTGTCGCGGTGTGGGACGGCAAACCCGCGATCCGCGCAAGCGGCGCGGCATCGCTCGTGCGGCTGTGGCGATCGCAGGGCGTCGCTCTCGAGGAAGTGCCCGTATCGGCGAGGAGCGCCTCGCCGGCCGCCGCGGCGGGTGATTCGGGATCCGACGATGACGAACAGCTGCCCGCCGGCTTTTCGCACGAGATCCGTGCCATGCTGTTTGCCGACGCCGTGGGCTACAGCAAGTTGAGCGAGGATGAGACGCCCACTTTCATCACCCAATTTTGGGGTGCCGTCGCGGATCTGAACTCGCGCACGATGCAGCGTCCGGAGCACGTGGAAACTGCCGGCGATGGCCTCTACATGGTGTTCCGCGGCGTAGCCGAAGCGGGCCGATACGCCCTGGAGTTGAGCGAGCTCGTGACCGGCACCGACTGGAGCGCGCGTGGGTTGCCCGCCGGGATGAACGTCCGTATCGCCCTGCATTCCGGACCGGTTTATTGGGGATGCAATCCCGTCACGGGCTTGCCCATCTACACCGGACCGCACACGAGCCACACCGCCCGAATTGAGCCGATTACGCCTCCGGGTCAGGTGTATGCCAGCAGCGCATTCGCAGCCGTGGCGGCCGCGAATGGGGTTCGCGATCTCTCCCTCAGTTACGTCGGGCGCATGCCCCTCGCGAAGGGCTACGGTACGCACGCAATCTATCATGTGAGTTCGGCCACCCCATGGGATGGCAACTCCACTGCTTTAGGCAGCTGAGGGTTAGTGTTCGCCGGTGCGGCGCAGGCGCTCGCTGATCACCTGCATCATGTTCAGCGCAAAGTGCGGCATCTGTTCGACCAGACGGAGGAACCTCTTTTTATCGATTACAGCCAAGCG
>JAQGOD010000449.1 GCA_028293775.1 Gammaproteobacteria bacterium | reverse complement strand
ACCTTCATCGGCAAGGTCGAGCATATCGGCATCAAGACCACCAGGTTGCGCAGCGAAAGCGGCGAGCAAATCATCTTATCGAATGCCGACATCTTGAAAAGCCGTGTGCGCAACTTCGGCCGCTTGTCGGAACTGCGGATCCTCGCGACCATCCGGCTCACCTACGACACACCGGGCGATAAGCTCAAGGGCATGCCTAAGCTGTTTGAGAACATCGTTCGCGAACACGCCCAGGCCCGCTTCGACCGCTGCCACCTGAAATCGTTGGGCGAGAGTTCATTTCAATTCGAACTGTCTTATTTCGTGCGGCAGCCTGACGTCAATTCCGTGTTGGATTTGCAGCAGGCGGTGAACTTCCGGATTGTCGATGAGCTGCGCCGTTTGGGTGTCGAGTTTGCCTATCCCACGCAACTGGTTTTCTTAGGTAGGCACCGAGCCGTGCTCGAGGAATAGGCGGTGTTTCACGTCGTGCTGTTCGAGCCCGAGATTCCCCCGAATACCGGCAACACCATTCGCTTGTGCGCGAATACGGGTGCGGCATTGCATTTGGTGAAACCGCTGGGCTTTCGCCTCGACGACAAGAGCCTGCAGCGCTCCGGCCTCGACTATCATGATCTGGCGCAGGTCCAAGTTCACTTGAGCCTCGAGGCGTGCCTGAATCAGCTTCGGGGTTCACGCCTGTTCGCGGTGGAGACCGGCGGGCGACGTTGTTACAGTGATGTGGAGTACCGCGCCGATGATGCCTTCCTGTTCGGCCCCGAAACTCGAGGCCTGCCGCCATCGGCACTGCGCGAGGTGGGAGCCGAAAACATCTTGTCCATTCCCATGCGGGCGCAAAACCGCAGCATCAACTTATCCAACGCCGTCGCGCTGGTGATTTTCGAGGCCTGGCGCCAACTTGGCTTTGCCGGCCGCGCTCCATAAGTCGGAAGATGCCGCTCACCGGATCCAGGGCCGCAAAACGCGCCTTTTTGGATTCGCCCTCGTTGCCAAGACCGCCGGGTCGAGCAACCGGCGCCGGCGCAGATGCCGGATGGCCTCTTGGACGGTGGATTTCGACAAGCCCGTCTTGGTCGCAATGGTTTGCAGGCTCACCGACAAAACGTCTCGCTTGGCCGTTGCCGTCTGGCGTAAAAGATACAGGTACACGATGAACGTCGCGGGACGCCGATCATGACCTACCAGATCCGGCATCAGCACATCGATGACATAGTGATCCAAGCTGAAGTGCGGCATGATAACTACTATAGCGATTATCGGTAGCGAAGGCGCGCCCGATGGCCGATAATCGTTCCGTGCTCGCGTTGCACGGGACTGGAGCCGCCATGATCACGCAAGTCAAATTCGTCGGTATACCGACCCGCGACCAAGATCGCGCCTTGAAGTTTTATACCGAGAAACTCGGATTCGAAGTCTCGACGGATCAGATCTTCGACGGCAAGCAGCGCTGGATCGAGCTGCGCATCGCCAATGCGGCGACCCGGGTGGTCCTGTTTACCCCAGACGGCCATGAAGATCGAATCGGGACATTCTTCAACGGCTCATTTGCGTGCGATGACGTCGGCGCAACATATCGCCAGCTTCAGGCCCGCGGCGTCGAGTTCACCTCGCCGCCTCAAAAGCAGCACTGGGGCGAGTACGCGACGTTCAAGGACCCGGACGGCAACCAGTTCGTACTGTCCTCGGCTTAAGACCAGAGCACCCACGCCTTAAACGCAACCGGCTGCCTCAGTTGGCGGCCGTTTTGATTCCTGTTTTCTGTGCCTTGATCCAGCTGTTGGTTCGGGCGTCCAGCAGATCGAGCGGCAACACGCCGCCGTTCAGCATTTCATCATGAAAACTGCGAATGTCGAACTTGGCGCCCAGCTGCTTTTGCGCTCGATCGCGCAGCTCGCGAAACTTCAGTTGCCCGAGCTTGTAGGAAAGCGCTTGAGCCGGCCAGGCAATGTAGCGGTCCGTCTCCGCTTGAATGGTGGGCTCGTCGACCGGTTGATATTTGCGGAAGAATTCCACGACTTGATCGCGGCTCCAACCTTGCGCATGCAGGCCCGTGTCCACCACCAGCCGCACGGCGCGAAACAACTCGCTGCTAAGCCTGCCGTAGTCGCTCACCGGGTCTTGATAGAAGCCGACGTCCTTGCCGAGCTGTTCGGAATACAACGCCCATCCTTCGATATAGCCGGAGTTGCCCGAATGCTGGCGAAACTTCGGCAAACTGGTCATCTGCTGCGCCACCGAAAGCTGCATGTGATGTCCCGGGATGCCTTCGTGGTAAGCCGTGGCCTCATCATCGATGAGCCAGCGGTGTTCGAAATGAGACGTGGCAACACTGACGCGTCCGGGCCGTTTCCCGTCGGGAGTGCCCGATTGATAGTGCGTGGCGGATCCGGCCTGAAAGGGCGGAATCGCTTCGACCGTGACGGGGGATCCGGGGATATAGGTGAACAATTCCGGCAGCTTGGGCTGCATTTGCGCCATGTATTTGCGGAAATCATCGAGGATCTGCTCGGCGGATGTCGGAATATATTTGGTATTGGTCTTCAACGATTCGCGGAACGAGGCCACGTCCGCGAAGCCCTCCTTGCGAGCAATTGCCAGCATTTCGGCCTCGATGCGATCGATTTCGCGCAAGCCGATGTCGTGGATTTGGTCCGGCGTCAATGTGCTGATGGTGGTGCGGCTGCGAATGTCATTGAGATAGCGTTCTTTGCCGCCGGGCAACGAGGTCACGCTCAAGGTGGCTCTGCCGTGGGGCGCATAGTCACTTGCCACGAACGCGGCAAAGCTTTTGTACGCGGGCAGGACTTCGTTGTTGACGGCCTCCGTGATCGCACGGGTTAAGCGCTCCTGATCCTCGGCGGAAATGTCGGCCGGATACTTCTTGGTCGGCAGGAGAAATGGATTTGAGGCGATAACGCCCTCGCACTGAGCCGGTATCTTCTCGAGAAGAAAGCGCACAGGCATGAGGTTGTCCTTCATTCCCTCGCGAAGCAGGTCCTCGGTTTGCGCGAACACCCGCGGAATCTGATGCAAGCGCGCAAGGTAATCCTCGTAGTGTTTGACCGAATCCAGCGGCACGGCGAGCGGCATGTCCGCCAAGCGCGTCTGCGGACCTTCCATGTGGTTTATCGGCATCTCGTATTCTTTGAACTTGAAGTTCTCGATCCGCTGCTGCAGCGCCCGCTGCATCACCTGGTGCGACAAAGCGTCCTGCTCGGGAAAAGCCGCGGTCGATATCGCCTTCAAGCGGGAGAGAAAGCTCGCGTCGCTGTCGTACTGGCGCTGAAATGCCGCGGGAGAATAATCATCGAGCTGATCGTTGTACCGATAATCGCCGACCGCCGTTGCACGCTCGGGGTGGCTCTTGAGGTCCGACTCGTACTGTTCTTCGAATAGCGCGTTCTGCGCGGCAATTCCCGATGCGGCCGGTTCGGGCACCTTGGCCGCGGCGTTCAACGAACAACAGACAGCCAAGGCGAAAAATGAGCTTTTTGACATGAATTCACCGGTTAACATTAGGTTTACTTTGCGGAAGCGGGGAAAGCGGGCAATTTATCAATGTCGCGCGCATCGTGCTGGATGATGACGGTGGCGTGCAGGTTGGTGGCCAGCTGCTTGAACCGATCCAGCGAAGCCAGCGTGTCGGCTCGGTTGGTATTGAACGTCGGCACGCCGTTGCTGTCGTAATTTTCGCGAAAGTGCGCCAAGTCGCCGCTGATCAGCACGTTGCCTTTTTCCTTGAGCTTGACCAATAGACTGTGATGTCCGGGCGTGTGTCCCGGCATGTTCAACATGATGACGCTGCCGTCGCCGAACACGTCCTTGTCTCCCGGCAGCGGATCGACCTTGCCGCCGCCGCTGATCCAATGCGCGAAGTTCGCAGGATTGATCGCCGGGGTTGGCTTGCCGTCAGTCAGAGCATCCCAGTCACCCTTGCCGATGAGCAGAGTCGATTGAGGAAACGATGCCACTTGACCGATGTGATCGCCGTGATAGTGGCTGATACCCACGAAGGTGATTTGCTCGGGCTTCACATGCAGTTGCGCCAGCTGATCGATCAAGCTGCTTTGCGGCGCCGTGGGAGCGGCACCGGGTCCGGTCGCCACGGGATTGCCCGTATCCCATACCAAATAGTCGTTGCCATGCTTGATCAGGTAGCAGCTGAAGGTGAGTTGAATGTTGAGTCCTGGGAAGGCGGCAACATCCGAGAAGCGGCTGACGTCCGCCAGCGTGGTGGTTTTGCCGCAATCGAGCCGGGTCAGCGTAAGCGTCGCAGGTACTTGCGGGTAAGCCGACGCGGCGGCAATCAGGCTGGCCACAAGGCCCAAGCCCATCTTGAATTCCATAAGTTTCATAAGCTCCTGCTGTAATTATTCGGTCTCTGAACGCACTTCTCGCCCCATCAGGGCCAGCACCGCCGCTCGTACCGGCTTGGCTTGGTACATGATCCGGTAAATTTCGCGGCAAATCGGCATCTCGACTTCCAAGCGCTGCGCCACATCGTACACGGCGCGCGATGCGGGCACGCCTTCGACCACCTGCTGAATGGCGCTCTGCGCTTGCGCCGGCGACTCGCCGCGGCCGAGCGCCATGCCGAAACGGCGATTGCGCGACTGGTCATCGGTGCAGGTGAGCACCAAGTCCCCGAGGCCGGCGAGTCCCATGAAGGTCTCGCGTAATGCGCCGAGCTTGACCCCGAGGCGCATCATTTCGGCGAGGCCGCGCGTAATCAATGCCACGCGCGTGTTGGCACCGTATCCCATGCCATCGGCAATGCCGGAGCCGATGGCGATGACATTCTTGACGGCACCGCCCACCTCAACGCCCATGATGTCGGTCTGCGTATAGGCGCGAAAATTCGGTCCTGACAGGCTTAAGGCGAGTTCTTTGGCGAAGTTCTCGTCGCAGGAGGCGATGGTCATTGCAGTCGGCAATCCCGCGCCGACTTCTTTGGCGAAGGTCGGGCCGGACAAGACTGCACCGGGCGTTTCTCCCAAGACCTGGCGAATAACTTGGTGGGGCAGTAAGCCGGTCGCAATCTCGAATCCCTTGGTCGCCCAGGCAATGCGTGTGTGCGGCTCGAGATGAGGTTTTATTTTTTCCACAGTCGCGCGAAATGCATGCGAGGGCACGGCGATCAACGCGTCACGGGCGCCCTTCAACGCCTGATCGAGATCGACAGCGACTTCGAGTGTCTGCGGGAATGAGGCTTCCGGCAGATAGCGCAAATTGCGGCCCGCAATGCGCATGGAAGCCTGCTGCGCCCCATCGCGGCCCCACAGTCGCGTGGGGTGTCCTTCGCGCGCCAACAGAATGGCGAGCGCCGTGCCCCAGGAGCCGGCGCCGATGACCTTCATCGGTTCCGCACGCCGGACCGGCATAAACCCTAGTTCACCAGATTCGGTTGCTGGCCTTCCTGCGCCTGCGCGAACAACGCATCGAAATTGACCAAGGGCAGAAGGAAGTTCGGAAATCCGCCCTTGACGATTAGATCGGAGATCACCTCTCTCGCGTACGGAAACAACACGCTGGGGCAGAAGCTGCCGACCAGACGTTTCAAATCCTCATTGGACGCGCCGCTGATGGTAAATACGCCGGCCTGCTTGACCTCCACCAGATACAGCGTCGTTTCACCCTGCTTGGCCTCTACGGTGATGGTAAGCAGGACTTCGCGAGCGTCGGGCGCCAACTCTTCCGTCGAGGTGTTCATATTCAGCTGAAACTTCGGTTCCCACGCTTGATTTTGCGGCAAGCGGGGCCCATTCGGCGACTCATAGGAACAGTCCTTCAAGTAAACCGTCTGCAACGTCACTTGCGTGCCCAGATTCGCCTCGGGCTCCGCTGTTCTAACCTCGTTCATCCTGCCCCCTGAATTAACGGATCCAGCTCGCCGCTGCGATCCAGTGCGAAAAGGTCGTCACACCCACCGACATGCTTGTCACCGATAAAAATTTGCGGAACGGTGCGTCGCTTGCTGCGCGCAAACATTTCCTCGCGAAACTTTTCGTCGTCCTCAACATTGATTTCATTGATGACCACGTTCTTCTGCACCAGCAATTCTTTTGCCCGCTGGCAATACGGACACCAGTCCGCCACGTACCCAGTGACGGGCTGAGTCACTTCGAACCGCCCTTGCCCGCCGCGGTTTTCGTCAGCGGCATGTTGTCTTTTAGCCAGGCGGTGAGCCCGCCCTGCAGGTTGAAGACCTTGCTGAATCCCAGCTTGACGAGCACGCGCGCGGCGTTTGCGCCGTTGGCGCCGTTATCGCAATAAATAATGACGTTTTTGTCGCGCCACTTCTTCAGCGTCTCAGCCTGCGACGCGAGCTCCGCCGCCGGCACGTTGCGGGCATCCACGATGTGGCCCGCATCGTATAGGTCTTTGCTGCGCAAATCGATGACCAGGGCGCCTTGATTGATCAGCCTCACCGCCTGCATGGCGCTCAGCGCCGCAAACGCTTGCACGCGCGCTCGAAACTCATACACCAGCACGACGATTGCCGCCAAAACGGCTGCGGCTGCAAGATAATAATGATGGCCAAGGTACTCTAACAGTCGCTGCATTCGGCTCGCACAATATGGGGTTTTTGGGCGCGCAAGTATAGCAGCGGGCGCAAGGCTTGTATGCTTGCATGCATGAGCCATGAGTCGCGGAAAAAACACTTGCAAC
>JAQGOD010000430.1 GCA_028293775.1 Gammaproteobacteria bacterium | reverse complement strand
CGCCGGACGCAACACCACCATCATCCGCTCTAATTATCTCTTACCCGGCAATAATCCATTCTATGAATTGTCGATGAAACTCTGGGAGGGGTTGGAGCAGGACCTCAATTACAACACCATGGTGAGTCAACGCGGTGTCCTCAACCTGTTCCATTCCGACGCGCAGCGCGATGCCTATGCGCGTCGCGGCAATGCCATGCGCATGCATGGCGTCGATGCCGAGCTGCTGGACCAGGCGGCGGTGCGGCGCATGCTGCCGTTTCTCGATTTCGAGGGCGCGAGATTTCCGATTCAAGGCGGTCTGTTGCAGCGGCGCGGCGGCACCGCGCGGCACGACGCTGTGGTGTGGGGCTACGCGCGTGCCGCCAGTGATCGGGGCGTCGACATCATCCAAAACTGCGAGGTGACCGGTTTCCTGCGGGACGGCGCTCGGATCACCGGCGTTAAAACCACACGCGGCGACATCCAAGCCCCAAAGGTGGGGATCGCTGTGGCGGGCAACACGTCGAGAGTCGCCAGCCTGGCGTCCATACGTTTGCCGATCGAGAGCCATGTGCTGCAGGCATTCGTGTCCGAGGCCATCAAGCCGTTCGTCTCTTGCGTGGTCACGTTTGGCGCAGGACACTTTTATATTAGTCAGTCGGATAAGGGCGGTCTGGTGTTCGGCGGCGACATCGACGGCTACAACTCCTATGCGCAACGGGGCAATCTGCCCATGGTCGAGGACGTGTGCCAAGGCGGCATGGCGCTGATGCCCGCTCTTGGGCGCGTGCGCGTGCTGCGCTCCTGGGGCGGGATCATGGACATGACAATGGACGGCTCGCCGATCATCGATCGTGCTCCGCTGGAGGGGCTCTATATGAATGCGGGCTGGTGCTACGGAGGATTCAAGGCGACGCCGGCTTCCGGCTTTTGTTTCGCACACCTGCTCGCGCGCGACGAGCCGCACGAGACGGCACGCGCGTATCGGCTGGACCGTTTTGCCACTGGGCATCTTCTCGATGAGAAGGGCCAGGGTCCACAACCCAACCTGCATTGAGACAACGCGTGCGAATCCCCTGTCCATTCTGCGGCGAGCGAGACCTGAGCGAATTCTCCTATCTCGGGGATGCCGGCTATCGCCGCCCGGAAATCGGTTCAGAGAATCTCGAGGAATTTCATGAGGCGGTGTACTTGCGGGACAACCCTGCCGGGCTGCACGAAGAACTGTGGTATCACGCCTTTGGCTGCCGCTCCTGGCTCATCGTGGCGCGCAACACCCGCACCCACGAGATTCTCGCGACGAGTCTGGCCAAACGGGCAGCCCTCGGATGAGCCCCAATCGCATCGCGGGTCGCGGCGCAATCGACCGCAATAGGCCGATCTCCTTCACCTTCGACGGCAAGGTTTTCACGGGCTATCAGGGCGACACGCTGGCCTCGGCGCTGCTGGCAGCCGGGTTGAGGCTGGTGGGGCGCTCTTTCAAATATCACCGGCCGCGCGGGATCCTCACTGCGGGTTCCGAAGAGCCCAATGCGCTGGTCGAACTGGGAAGCGGCGCTCGACGCGAACCGAACTCGCGCGCCACCGTGACGGAATTGTTCGAAGGGCTCGAAGCCCGCAGCCAGAATCGTTGGCCCTCACTGACATTCGACTTAGGCGCGGCCAGCTCGCTGCTGGCGCCGGTTTTTGTGGCCGGTTTCTACTACAAAACCTTCATGTGGCCTAAGGCGTTCTGGGAGAAAATATATGAGCCGGCGATCCGGCGCGCCGCCGGCCTCGGCCGCGCCAGCTTGCAGGCGGACCCCGATACGTACGAGAAGGCCCACGCCTTCTGCGATGTGCTCATCATCGGCGCCGGCCCCGCCGGCCTCGCCGCAGCCTTAAGCGCCGGCCGATCCGGCGCCCGCGTCATTCTCTGCGATGAGGACTTTTTGAGCGGCGGGCGCTTGAACGCGGATGCGCGAGAGATCGACGGCGACAGCGGCGCGCTCTGGGCGCAGCGAACCCACGCCGAACTCAACTCAATGCCGCAGGTGCGTGTGATGATGCGCACGACGGTGTTCGGGGTGTATGACGGCAACACCTACGCGGCGCTGGAACGCGTATCGGACCATGTGCCCATCCCGGCACCGCACCAACCGCGGCAACGGTTCTGGAAAATCATCGCCAAGCGCGCGGTGCTGGCGTCCGGCGCCATTGAGCGTCCGCTGGTGTTCGCGGGCAACGACAGGCCCGGCGTCATGATGGCCGGCGCGGTTCGAACCTACCTTAGTCGATTCAATGTCACGCCGGGGCGGCGGATCGCAATCTTTACGAGTTGCGATGACGGTTGGACTACCGGTGCTGCGCTGGCCCGCGCGCAGGTCGACGTCGCGGCCATCGTCGATGCCCGCAGCGAGGTCCGCCCTGACTTGCTGGCGGAGGCGAGGCGCACGCATACATCCGTCATGTTGGGCGCACAGGTGCTTCATGCTCAAGGTGCGCGAGGCGTGAGCGCCCTTGAAGTACGCGATGCAGGCGGACGCAGCGTCCGAGTTGCCGCGGATATCCTGGCGATGTCGGGCGGCTGGAATCCCAACACCGCGCTCTCGACCCACTTAGGAAGTCGTCCGCGCTGGTCCGAGGCCATTAGCGCCTTCGTGCCGGGCGATGCATCGCCATGCATGAGCATCGTGGGCGCAGCGGCCGGAGAGTTTTCACTAACAGGAGCGCTCAACACGGGAACTGCGGCCGGCCGCGAAGCGGCACGCGCGGCGGGATTCGAGGCGCCCGCTTCGCGAGAATGGCAGGTGGATGATGAACAATCGAGCACAAATTCGTTGTGGATCGGCAGCGCGTCGCGCGGCAAGGCGTTCGTCGATTTCCAGCACGACGTGACGCGAGAAGACATTGCGCTCGCTGCGCGCGAGGGTTTCAAATCCGCCGAGCACTTGAAACGCTACACCACGCTAGGGATGGCCACCGATCAGGGAAAAACCTCTGCACTCAACGGCCACGCCATCATCGCCTCGCTCACGCAGCGTGAGACTGCCGATCTCGGCACCATCGCGTCGCGACCGCCTTATACGCCGGTGGCCATCGGCGCCTTGGCCGGCGCGCATCGCGGCCGAAATTTCAAGCCGGTGCGGCTGACGGCCGGCCACGCCTGGGCGCAGGCGCGCGGTGCAAAGTTCGTGGAGGCGGGCGAGTGGCTGCGCGCACAGTGGTTTCCGCTCGCGGGCGAGACGGACTGGTTGCCCAGCGTGGTGCGCGAAGTCAACGCGGTGCGCACAGCGGTGGGCGTGTGCGACGTGTCGACCTTGGGAAAGATCGACGTGCAGGGCGCCGATGCGGCCGCATTTCTCGATCGCATCTATGCGAACCTCATTTCGACGCTGCCCGTCGGACGGGTTCGTTACGGACTCATGCTCCGCGAGGATGGCATGGTCATGGATGATGGCACCGCGGCGCGCCTGGACGAGGAACACTACATCGTTTCGACGACCACGGCGAACGCCGCCAAGGTCATGCAGCATCTGGAACATGCGCGCCAGGTGCTGTGGCCGGCGCTCGACGTGCAAGTCGCCTCCGTAAGTGAGCAATGGGCGCAGTATGCGATAGCCGGCCCGCACTCGCGGCTGCTGCTGGAGCGGTTGCTCGGCAAAGCACTCGATGTGTCCAATACTGCGTTTCCCTATCTCGCGTGCGCTGAGTTCTCCTGGCAGGGCCGGCCCGCGCGCCTGTTCCGCATTTCCTTCTCGGGAGAACTGGCCTATGAGCTGGCGGTGCCGGCACGTCAGGGAGAGGCGGCAGTGCAGGCCATCATGGCCGCCGGCGAGACGTTTGGCGTTGTGCCCTACGGCACCGAGGCGTTGGGCGTCATGCGTATTGAAAAAGGCCACGTGGCGGGAAACGAACTCAACGGCACCACGACGGCAGCGGATTTAGGGCTGGGCAAACTGCTGTCGAAGAAGAAGGATTTCATCGGCCGCGTTCTCGCCTCGCGGCCCGGACTGAACGCACCTGACAGGCCGGTGTTGGTGGGGGTCATGCCCGTCAATCGCATGAACCGGCTGTACGCCGGCGCGCATTTCTTGAGCATCGCGGCGCAGCCGACGCTCGAGAACGATGAAGGCTTTTTAAGCTCCGTGGCCTTCTCGCCGACGTTGCACGCCTGGATTGGCCTAGGGTTCCTGAGCCGCGGCGCGGCGCGTGCTGCAGAGCGCATTCGTTGTCACGATCCGGTCCGCAGTGCCGATGTGGAGGTCAGGGTGACGAGTCCTTGCTTTTACGACCCCGACGGAGAGCGGCTCAAGAGCTGATCTGACCGATAATGGCAAAAGAGAATTCAGCGGGCGTGATCGCGCAGGTGCGCCAGGGTCTCGGGCTAGCGAAGATCCTGGTGCGCAAGGACGCGGCAACGGCTCTCGCGCGGCACATTCAAGCGCATTTCAATTGCGCGTTGCCGACTTCGCCGCGCAGAACGTGCGGCAACGACATTGCCGTGATGGGCATTGGCCCGGGAAGCTGGCTTGCGATGTGCGAAAACGGCGGCAACGACTTTGCGAGTTCCTTAAAGCCGATACTTGGGCCTTTCGCGGCCATTTCCGATCAGAGCGACGCCTACGGTGTTTTCCGATTGACGGGACCTAACCTTCGAGCTGCGTTGAGCAAGCTCGTGCCCATCGATATTCATGACCGAGCTTTCAAGGTGGGCGATGTTGCCGAAACCATCGCCGGCCACATCGGCCTTCTCTTCTGGCGGCTGGATGATACCGCGGGTTCGCCGGTGTTCGACATCGCGGTGGCGCGAAGTTTCTCGGTCAGTCTGCGTCATACGCTAATCCAGAGCGCAGCGGAATTTGAATTGGCGTGGGAAGAGTCCTGATTCGCCTGTCGCTGCTGTGGGCGTCGATTCTGCTCGGCACGCTCGGGGCAGCCGCGGAACAACTGGCCTCTGCGAGCGGCGCGTTCGATCCCGCGGGCGCCACCATTCCGCAGCTGCGCGCGGCGCTCGATTCCGGGGCCATCAGCGATGTGCAGTTGGTGCGCTACTACTTGAATCGCATTGAGCGTTTCGACAAGAGAGGCCCTCGCATCAACGCCTTGATCAGCCTCAATGCGAATGCTCTCAAGCAGGCGCGGCGAGTTGACGACAATCTTAAAATCAAATCCAGCAGATCAACGTTGCTGGGCATTCCGTTCGTCGTCAAGGACAACTTCAATTCGGCGGGTATGCCCACTTCTGCCGGTTCCGCGGCGCTCAAGCATTCGATGCCGCCCTTGAACGCCTCCGCGGTCCAGAAGCTGCTTGATCAGGGCGCCATCCTCATCGGCAAGGCAAACATGTCGGAACTGGCTTCCTCCTATGGACGTCTCGGCTATAGCTCAGCGGGCGGACTGACGCTCAACCCCTACAATACATCGCGAAACGTTTCCGGATCGAGCAGCGGCTCGGCCGCGGCGCTCGCCGCTGATTTTGCCGCCTTTGCCTTGGGCACCGACACGTCCGGCTCGATTCGTGGGCCTGCCAATGTGGCGGGATTAGTCGGGCTGCGACCGACGCAAGGCCTGATAAGTCGCGGCGGCGTGGTCCCGCTGTCGCTGACCTTTGACACGGTCGGCATTCTCGCGCGAAGTCCTAAGGACGTCGCGATCGTGCTCGATACCATCGCCGGGCCGGACGCGATGGACGCGGCGACACTCGATCGCCCTCGATCTGAAGTCAGCTACGCAGAGGGCATCGATCACGGGTCCCTGCAAGGCGTCCGATTGGGTGTGGTCGGAAATTTTCGTGGGGGGAACGATGAGGTCGACGGCGCAGAAGAGGACGCGCTCAAGGCGCTGAACGATCAAGGCGCGGTATTGATTCCCATCACGCTACCCGACGCTTTCGAGCATCTTTGGAACTCGGTGATGGGCCCGGTGGGGCAGGCCGAACTGCGACCCCAACTGGAGCGCTACCTGCGAACCTTGCCTGCGGGCCAACCCAAGACCCTCGCCGAGCTCATCGATGCAAGCGCCACACCCCGCGGGCGCGAGTCTTCAACTCCGATCAATCCCGCATTGCTCAAGGCGCTGCGAGAGGCCCTGGCGAGTGGACTTACTGATTCGCCCGCTTACGTCCACATTTTGACGCAGATCATTCCCTCGCTCCGTCACGAGTTGCAGTCCTTGATGGACTCGCAGAATTTGCGCACGCTGGTATTTTCAACCATGAGCTGCCCCGCGTCGCCGCGCTTCGACATTCCGGATCCCCGCTATGTTTGCCGCAGCGATGATAGTTACAAGGCGAGTTATATCGCCGCAACAGTGGGCTTCCCTGAAGTCACGGTTCCGGTGGCACGGATATCAAATAATTTGCCGGTGGGTTATTCGTTACTGGGAGTGCCAGATAGCGAGGCACAACTACTGGGTTTGGCAAATGCCATGCAACAAGCGTTGCGCCTTGTACGCGGCCCTCTGCCGGGGCCTTCGCTCCAGTAGGCGGACTTGAATGTCGCGTGTACGCGCCCGGCGTCAGTGTCGGGGGCTACAATGACGCTGGAGGCGATGGCGCAGGCTGGGTGTGGACTGTTAGAGAAACTGGAATTGCTGAGCACGGAGCAGTCCGATCAAATGTTTGCCGAAAGGATGAATAGGTATGCCGGGGACCGCGCGCCGCTCAACCGCAAAATGACCTTTCAAAGCCCCATTCACAGTGCCGAACGGTCCGTTCGCATCCGCCGCGGGCTCGAGCCCGATGCTGGGGCATTGGCTGCATTCGCTGCACGAACATTCGCGGAGGCGTTCGGCGCTGACAATCGAGCGGAAGATGTCCGCGCCCATCTTGCGTCGGCGTACGGAATCACTCAACAAGCGCGAGAGCTGAACGATCCTTCCATGACCACGCTGCTGGTCCACGGAGGGGGAAATCTAGTCGCCTACGCACAGGTCAGGATCAAGTCGCCTCCCCCCTGTGTTAGCCATGAACGACCCATCGAGTTGTATCGCTTCTACCTCGATCGATCCGCACACGGCACCGGTGTTGCTCAACAACTTATGGCGGCTGCCCGGGCAGCTGCTCGAGAATTCGGCGGGCGGCACCTGTGGCTCAGCGTCTGGGAGCGGAACCCTCGCGCCCGATCTTTCTACAAGAAAGAAGGCTTTGCGGACGTCGGCAGCACCGACTTTTACGTCGGCTCGGATCGACAGACAGATCGTGTGCTGCTAGCAAGCCTGCAAGCAGCTATTCACGATCCCTACCGTACTTGAAGCGATTGTTACAGTTCGGTTGCATTTGGATGACAGCTTCCTGGGTAACGGTCCGCTTCGCGTAGCTCCGGGTTCACAACAATGCGGGCAGCTTACGTCGTTCCAGACGCAGCAGACGCGCGATGTGTGTGGCCAGGTCGCCTGTCTGTTGCCTAACGGCAGCGTACTGGTAATGAGGCTGCTTTTGTTGCACGCTTTAACCACTGGTGGAGCGGACACCGCGGTTCGTCTTCGTTGAACGTCGAAGGAGTCGATTATATGGATAAATCAGCTTCGCTTTGCGTTTGCGCCATCACGCGCCTCTCACCCGATCGTTGGCTCCCATGAGTAAGCGCTCGCCAATGGCAAAAGCGAAGGCCCCCACGCTGATCGGCATTTGGAAGTCCGACCGTGCACGCACGCTTGAATTTTG
>JAQGOD010000424.1 GCA_028293775.1 Gammaproteobacteria bacterium | reverse complement strand
CGCATCGGCCGGCCGCAGGATAAAGTTGCGTTGGACCGGGCGATTGCGTACCTGCGCAAGCAGCAGGAAGCCGATGGCTCATGGTTTGGCCGCTGGGGCACCAACTACATTTATGGCACCTGGTCGGTGCTCACGGCGCTTGCACAGGCGCATCTGGGACCCGATGATCCCATGGTGAAACGGGCCGTGGCCTGGTTCAAGCAAAAACAAAATGCCGACGGCGGCTGGGGCGAGAGCAACGACAGCTATGCGTGGCAATCGAGGCCTGCCGAAGTCTTCGGCAGCACGCCGTACCAAACCGCTTGGGCGCTCTTGGGGCTCATGGCGGCCGGTGAGGCGGGATCAGAGGCCGTTCGCCGCGGTGCCGAGTTCTTGTTGCACACCCGCCAAGATGACGGTTTGTGGAGTCATCCCAGCTACACGGCGCCGGGATTCCCGCGGGTATTTTACTTACGCTACCACGGCTATAGCGCTTATTTTCCGCTTTGGGCCCTCGCTGCGTATCGGAACCTGACACGCCGCGGAATTGCTCATTGAGCGCCGCAGCGATTCGTTGAGCGGAGTGGGTGTCGTCGCAGCGCTCGCCGCGGAGGCACGCGCTTTAGGAGCCTCGATGCCCCGCGGCGGAGATCCACCCTTAAGCGAACTGGCCGCGCTCGGTGACGGCGCGCTGCTCGCCGTCAGCGGTATTGGGGTCGTTGCCGCACGGGGCGCTGCGCGCGCCTTGGTTGAGGCCGGGGCCTCGGCCCTGATGACCTTCGGAATGGCCGGCGGACTTGATCCTTCGCTCAAGGCAGGGAGCGTAGTACTTCCCTGCGAATTGATTTCCGCTGATGGGACGCGATTCGCTGCATGCCCATCGTGGCGGGAACGGGTGGCCGCCGCGGTCAGTCCTCTACGTGCCGTGAGCGAGGGCAACTTGCTGACCAGTGCGCGCCCGATGGACACGCCCGCGGACAAGGCTGCGGCGTTTCGCGACAGTGGGGCCGCCGCGGTCGACATGGAGAGTGCGGCTGTCGCGGAAGTCGCCGCCCATCACCGGCTGCCTTTCATTGCCGTGCGTGTCATCGTCGATACGGCCGCCGATCGCTTGCCCCGGGCAGTAGTCAATGCCAGCGGGGCGGGCCGGTTGCGGATAGGGCGGCTGCTGGCGGGCCTTGTCGTTGCGCCGGCCGAGATTGCCGGACTCATCCGGCTCACGCAGCGGTATCGCATCGCCATACGTTCCTTGCGCGTGATCGGCGCGCACATCGCATGAAGGCGCTGGTGACCGGTGCGACGGGGTTTGTGGGAGCCGCGGTCGCCAGAGCGCTGTTGGCAATGCAATGGGAAGTCCGGGTGCTGGCGCGTAAGAGCTCGGATCGTCGCAATCTAAAAGGTCTTGCCGTCGAGGTCGAGGAGGGCGATCTTACGGACGCGAGTTCCCTCGAGCGCGCTGCGGCGGGCTGCCCTGCTTTGTTCCATGTTGCCGCGGATTATCGGCTCGGTGCTCGAGATCCTTCGCAATTGTATCAAGCGAACGTCGAAGGAACGCGCAATATCTTGAATGCCGCGCGCCGCGCAGGCGTGCAACGCATCGTCTACACCAGCAGCGTGGCAACCATCGGAATCCCGGCGGACGGCACGCCGGGCGAGGAAGCAACGCCGAACTCGCTCGAGAATATGATCGGACACTACAAGCGCTCCAAGTACCTGGCCGAAGAAGTAGTACGCGAAGCGGCACGCGAAGGCATGTCCGTGGTTATCGTCAGTCCCTCCACGCCGGTGGGACCGGGAGATGTGAAGCCGACACCCACGGGCCAACTCGTGCTCGACGCTGCGGCCGGCCGAATGCCTGCCTACGTCGACACGGGACTCAATATTGTGCACGTCGATGATGTTGCTGCCGGGCATCTGCTGGCGTACGAGCGAGGAAGAGTCGGCGAGCGCTATATCTTGGGCGGTCAGGACATGACGCTGCGAGAGATCCTCGGGCTCATTGCCTCGCTGGTGGGGCGCAAGCCCCCGCGCGTGCGCCTGCCTTACGGCGTCGTGCTTCCCATCGCCTATCTGGCCGAAGGCTATGCCAATTTGACGGGCCGCAGCGGCCGCATCACGTTGGAAGGGGTGCGCATGTCGCGCAAGCTAATGTTCTTTACGAGCGCCAAAGCTGCGCGGGCACTGGGTTATCGATCCCGACCGCCTGCCGAGGCGTTCGCGGATGCCATCCGCTGGTTTCGCGAAAACGGTTTACTGGCGTAGAGCTTATGATTCTTACATGTGTAATTGGACTGTTACATGAGTAATTCGCTCGCCGATCCCGATGCGCTGATTCTGGTCGACGAGGACGCTCGCGGCGTGGGTTTTCTCAGCAAAACCTTGTGTCACGAGGGCCGTGGGGTCCTGCACCGCGCTTTTTCATTGCTGATTTTTAATGACGGCGGCGAATTGTTGATTCAGCGACGCGCGGCCTCCAAGCGGTTATGGCCGCTCTATTGGTCCAATATATGCTGTAGCCACCCCCGCGCAAACGAGTCCACGGAGGCCGCCACACAGCGCCGCTTGTACGAGGAATTGGGCATTCGCTGCCCCTTGCATTTCCTGTTCAAATTCCAATATCAAGCCCAATTCGACGCAACCGGGGCGGAAAATGAGCTTTGTTCTGTGTTTGTAGGACGCAGCCGCGAACCCATCCGGGCAAATTCGCAAGAAATTCTCGATTGGCGCTGGATCGCCCCGCAAGCCCTGCAGCGGGAGATCGCCAACGACGGCGCTAGAACTTTTACGCCCTGGTTCATGCTCGAATGGTCGCGAATCTGGCGCGACCATCGCCAAGCCCTGCTGGTAATATAGGCGCATGGCTATACCACTTCTGCAGATGTACAAGGTCGCGCGCTATATCGCAGGGCGCAAGCTGCGCGGCGACAAGCGCTATCCCCTGGTTTTGATGTTGGAACCGTTGTTCCAATGCAACTTGGCGTGCTCGGGTTGCGGCAAAATCGATTACCCCAAGGAAATCCTGCAGAAGCGCGTCGGAGTCGAAGACGCGTTGCGCGCGGTCGATGAATGCGGTGCGCCCATCGTATCCATTCCGGGGGGCGAGCCTCTGATCCACAAGGAAATGCCGCAGATCGTGGCGGGCATCGTGGCCCGGCAGAAATTTGTCTACCTGTGCACCAACGCGATCCTCTTGTCGAAGCACATCGACGAATACAAACCCTCGACCTATCTGACTTTTTCGATCCACTTGGATGGCAACAAAGAACGCCACGATGAGTCGGTCTGCCAGGAAGGTGTATTCGAGAAGGCAGTGGCGGCGATCAAGTTGGCGCGGGACAAGGGCTTTCGGGTAACGGTGAATTGCACGCTGTTCAATGGCGAAGACCCCGATGATGTGGCCGAGTTCTTCGATACGGCCATGGAGTTGGGCGTCGAAGGCATCACCGTATCCCCAGGCTACAGCTATCACAATGCACCGCGCCAGGATGTGTTCCTCGGACGCAATGCCAGCAAGCAGTTGTTCCGCGATATTTTCAGCCGTCGCACCCGGCCATCAGGCAAGCCCGCGTGGTCCTTCAACCACTCCGCCTTGTTCCTGGATTTCTTGGCCGGGAATCAAACCTATCAATGCACGCCGTGGAGCAATCCGACGTACAACGTATTCGGCTGGCAAAAGCCCTGCTACCTCTTATCTGATGAGGGGTATGCCCCCACCTACAAGGCCCTGATCGAGGACACCGAGTGGGAAAAATACGGCGTCGGCAAGAATCCGCGCTGCGATAATTGCATGGCGCACTGCGGCTTTGAGGGAACGGCGGTCAACGACGCATTCAGCAATCCCATCAAGGCGCTGCTTACGTCCTTGCGGGGACCGCGCGTTGCCGGGCCGATGGCTCCGGAACTGCCCTTTGAATATACCGATGGCGGTGCGCGCTTTGCTGCCGTGACTGCGATACCGGTCAGTGACATCAAGCGCGTGAGCCGAGGGCCGTGACCGATTCTGCTGATCGGCGCATTCGGCAGGATGACATTCGACAGGATGATGTAGAGGACTTCGGCGCGCAGATGGAAATCTGGCGCCTGCTTATGGAAGGCGCGCTGGCCGCACGGATTCCCGAAGCGGATGTGGTGCCCGGCCGCTTGCACGAAGCGATGCGCTACAGCGTTCTCGGGGGCGGCAAGCGGATTCGACCAGCCCTGGTGTTCGCCACGGCCCGAGCGGTGGGGCTTTCCGAAGACGAGGTCGAGGCTGTCGCTTGCGCCATTGAGATGGTGCACGTGTACTCGCTGGTTCACGATGACCTGCCGGCCATGGACAATGACGATTTGCGCCGCGGCCGGCCTACCTGTCACCGAGCCTACGATGAAGCCACCGCGCTTCTGGTGGGAGATGCACTGCAGCCCTTGGCTTTTCAGCTGCTGGCACGCGATCCGAAGTTACCGGCCTCTGCCGCCATACGGCTGCGCCTGATCGACATGCTCGCGCAGGCGATCGGTACGTTCGGCATGGCCGGGGGCCAGGCGATCGATCTGGCCGTACAAGGTCTGCGGCTCGATATCGGCCAAGTGGAGGACATGCATGCGCGCAAGACCGGCGCGGTCATCCGCGCCAGTGTGCTGATGGCGGCCGAGTGTGCGCCGCCGCTCGATCCCAGCCTTTACAACGCGTTGTCGCGATTTGCCAATGCCATCGGCCTCGCATTTCAGATCCAGGACGACTTGCTCGATGTCACGGGCGATCCTTCGACCTTGGGCAAGGCCACGGGCGCCGACAGCGAGCGCGCAAAGCCCACGCATCCTGCGGTCATTGGGATATCAGCCTCCCAGCAACGAGTCCGGCTTTTGCACACGCAAGCCATCCATGCGCTTGCGCCCTTTGGCGAACGGGCGGCAGCACTGCGCTCCCTCGCCAATTGGCTTCTCTCCCGCCAATACTGAGCTTTCTGTCTGACGTCGCGCTATGGCGACCCTGGCCATTGCGGCGCAACAGCGCCTAAGCTAGCGATTCAACATATTCACAGCCCTTAAGGGCGCCGCAGGGGATGGAACTGGTGCAACGCAGCGCTTTCAGTCATGCGCGGCTCATGCGCGAATCCGCCGATCGGATCGAGGGCGCCTCGCGTAGCCAGGATCCAAAAGAACACCTGGTCGCTCAGCGCATCCTCGCAACGCCCGCTGCGTGGGGGGCGTGGGAACTCGAACATTCGGGCCTGATGCGCCAGGTCGCCGACTTTGTAGCCCTGCGCAATCAAGCGGTGGCTCTCAGGCATGCCTCGCTGCGGCTGATTCACGGCAAGGCCCTGTTCGAATACCTGCGGAAGCACAATGTGCGCGGTAAGGCACGCGCCAGGATTCTGGCGCACTTTCATTGCTCGCTGGTCTATGAGCATGCGGTCGTAGCGGAGCACACGATCTATCTGCGCAAAGCCTGCAGCTACTTGTGCGCCAGCCATCTCGGCAGCGAGCTTGTGCGCGACCCCGCATTTCTCGATCCCATGCAGCAATACGAAAACTTGTTCACCGAATATTTCGAATTGTTTTGCTCGACGCTGATGCCCGGCGGGGAGGGCGCCGATGCCGAGCCCCCACTCCTGCCGCTGCTCAAACACCAGCTAACGCAATGGCGATGGGTGATCTTGAATCCCAAACAGTCTGCTTGGCATGTGCGGCGCGAGAGCGAGTTGCGACGCCCGGTGGGCGATACGCAAAAGTTGCGGCTGCTCAAGTTTTAGCGGCGCGATTTCAGCTGCTCTTTGGACGGCGCGACCGCACCAACATCACAATCATACCGAGCAAACCGGAAAACAGGCGCTCGAGGCCCATCAAGCACAGGAAGGCGATGAGCGCCGACACAAAGGTGTGAATGCTCAAGCCGGCAATGGCGAATAGCGCGATGCCGCTGAGCAAGGTCAACACGCCCACCGTTGCTCTAAACCACCACATCTGACCGATTGCCTTCTGGTCCATGAGATCTCCCTAGCGCAGCCATTTACCATTATCATGCCCGACTTCTGCTCCATCCTTTAGTTGAATCCGGCCATGCATTTGCCCCGAATAAGCTCATTAGGCAACTAATGGATCCGACTATGCTTGAACGCATTGCGAGCGGCGATTCCGCCGCCGTGCGGGAATGCATAGAGCAATACGGTCCCCTGGTGTGGAGTATTGCGCGGCGGCTCTCGCGCACGCCATCGGATGCCGAGGACGCGACTCAAGAAATCTTTTTGGATATCTGGCGCAGTGCCGGCCGCTTCGACGCATCGCAGGGCTCCGACAAGGTGTTTATCGCGATGATCGCGCGCCGCCGCTTGATCGACAGGCTACGCAAGACCAGCGCCGAACCCCCGATGGATCCCGTGGAATCGTTGGAAACCCTCGCTTGGGCCGATCCCGGTACGGCGTCGGAAACATCGATCGAGGCTGAGCAAGCCGCGCGAGCGCTGGCTGAATTGCGGCCCGAGCAGCGTCAGGTATTAGAGTTAGGTTTGTTGCATGGCTTGAGCCAGTCCGAAATCGCGGCTCGGCTCGGTATGCCCTTGGGCACGGTGAAATCTTTTATGCGCAGGGGTTTGATCAAAGTGCGTGAATACATGAACCTAGATGCCGAAGGCGTCTTGAGCGAGCGCTGATGTCAGACACACGCCCTCCAGGTGAGCCCGACGAAGCCATGCTGGACTTGCTCATCAAGCAAGTGACCGAAGGCTTGTCCCCGGCCGAGCAGCGGGCGCTCGATGTGTTGGACAGCGAAACGGCAAGCGCCTATGCGCGCGACCTGGAGCGCGCGGCTGCGGCCGTGACCCTGGCCGGCCGCGGAGCGCAGCAGCCGCTCCCCGCTGCCTTGGCGGAGGCGTTGGCTCGGCAGGCTTCGGAACACTTCGCATCGACCGAGGTTGTCGATTTGAGCAAGGTGCGTGGTGCTACGGCAGCGCCGAGCCCGTCACCGCCGCGCGCATCTCGATA
>JAQGOD010000384.1 GCA_028293775.1 Gammaproteobacteria bacterium | reverse complement strand
GACGCCCGCCTGTTCTTGGAGCGAAGGATCCTGTTCCCATGGCCAATCGCAAGCGGTTACTGTCATGCCGGGCGGGGTGTTCTCCGGATCGTTGGACGGCCATCTGCGCGTCTACTCCACCATCGGTGGCAAGATTCTGTGGGATTTCGACACGGCAAAGGGATTTCAAACGCAAAACGGCGTTCATGCGAGCGGCGGCCCGCTGGATCACGGCGGCGCAACCATCGTTAACGGCAGCGTTTATATAAATTCAGGCAATACGTTGCTGGCGTTTTCAGTCGACGGAAAATAAGGACGTAATAGATATTCATGGCACGATGCAAGCGAATTGCTCTTTCAGCGATGGGTGCGTGGTTGAGTGGCGCCATACTGGCCAGTGCTGTGCCGGGCACCGGTGCGCAGGCGGCGCAGCGAGCGGCCGAGCCAGTCCAGCTGCCGGCGCTGGAAAATTCGGTCGTCAAAATTTTCTCGACCATGCGCTATCCGGATCCCTTCAAGCCTTGGACCAAGCAAGCGCCCAGCGAGGCAACTGCCTCGGGCGTGGTGATCGAGGGCAAGCGTATTTTGACGAACGCACACGCGGTGCTTTACGCCAGCCAGGTACAAATTCAGGCCAACGCAGCCGGCGATAAAGTATCGGCGACCGTCCTTGCCGTCGCGCCCGGGATCGACCTCGCGGTGTTGCAGCTCGACGATCCGACCTTTTTCGACAGCCATCCGCCGGTGGCGCGCGCCAGCAAGCTGCCGCTCATCAAGGACCCGGTGCTGGCGTATGGGTTTCCGACGGGCGGATCCTCGCTCTCCATCACCAAGGGCATCGTGTCGCGAATCGAGTTCGCATCCTACAATTATCCGGTCTCAGGATTGCGCATCCAGATCGATGCGGCCATCAATCCCGGCAATAGCGGCGGCCCGGCCATCGCCGGTGACAAGATGATCGGTCTGGCCTTCAGCCGGCTGGGAGGCGACAGCCAGAACATCGGATACATCATCCCGAACGAAGAAGTCGACCTCTTCTTAAAGGACATTTCGGACGGCCGTTACGATGGCAAGCCCAACATGTACGACGACTTGCAGACGCTGGAGAATCCGGCCCTGCGCGAGTTCCTGAAGCTCGACAAGGGCGTCGAGGGCATGGTGGTGCACCGGCCCGACAAAGCCGATGCCGCGTATCCCTTGAAGGAATGGGACGTGATCACGCGTATCGGCGATACGCCCATCGACAATCAAGGCATGGTCAAAATCGACAGGGATTTGCGCGTTAGTTTCTCGTACATGATCCAGCGATTGGCCAAGGACGACAAGCTGCCGCTGACCATTGTTCGGGGCGGCAAGACCCTCAAAATCGAACTGCCCGTCTCCGCGCAACATCCCACCCTCGCCCCGGACCTGCATGGCGAGTACCCGTCCTACTTTGTCTATGGCCCGATTGTGTTCTCCAGCGCCACGCGGCAATTTTTGTCCTTGTTCGAAAACAACGCCAATTTGCTGCGGATTTTAGGCTTCGTGAAGAGCCCGCTGGTCACTCGCGTTTTTGATACGCCCACTGACGATCTCGAAGAGTTGGTAATCATCTCCTCGCCTTTCTTTCCGCACAAATTGGCCAATGTCTATTCCAACCCGACGGGCTCGGTGGTGTATTCGATCAACGGCACGCCCATCAAGAGCCTCAAACACCTGGTGACGGTACTGCGCGACTTGAAGGACCCGTTCGTCACCCTGGAATTCGGCAGCAAGGGTGGAGAAGCCCTCGTGTTCTCCCGCACAGCCATGACAGCCGCAACGGATGAGATCCTGACGGACAACGGCGTGCGTGCGCAGGGCTCGCCGGACATGATGGCGGTGTGGCAGCCGAAGCCGGCCAATTAGTGCCGGCGATTAACAGTGCCGGCGGCTTTAGTCCGCGTCGATCAGTTCCGAAACTTCCCGCGCATCGGCGCGCTTCATCGGCCGGCCGTCAACGGGCGAGTAGGGCGATTGGCGGATGCCGTCGATGGGGAAAACCGTGGCATCGACGGTGCGGCCATTGGCCTCGAATCGCAAGGCCGGGTAGTTGACGCTGCGCTCCGCATCCATTTTGACGCGCCGCTCATAGAATTCGTGAGGTACGCCGATCTCGAGCAGGTGGATGGCCACGGATTCCGAGGCATCGGCAAACAGGTGCAAATTGATGTCGCTGTAGTTAGTCGCCGTGCCGGTGAGCACCGACCCGACCAAACGAGGCTGGAACTGCGACAAGATTCGCATGGTTTCGAGCGCGATGCGCCGCTGTTCTTTCAGGGTATGGTCGTGGGTCTCTCGCCCGAACAGGCGCTGATGCGCGCGCAGCGCATCGACGATTTCGACGTTCTTCGGCAGCACCGCCACGTCGTTCACGCCCAGACGATCCGCGGCCTTGCGCTTTGCTTGCCGGAAATCCTCGATGCCATGCTCAGCCATGAGCCGCGCGGCCTCTTGCGCGAGAGCGCGGCGCAGATCTTCTGCACGCTGCGAAAACTTCTTAGGCATCGGTAACTAGAATAGCGGTTTATCGGTCTCGGGGTTGTTCGTGTTCTGACCCTCGTATAGCTCAGTCTTGGGCAAGTTGCCCTCGATGAATTTTTCCATGATGCCGTTCGGATCATCGGCGCTTGCCAGCAAGCCGCTCTTGGGTGAAATCCGCACGCTCACGATGCCGTCGGGTACAGGCACGCCGTGTATGGGTGAGCCTTCGAGAGCGGTGTGCATGAAGTAGGTCCAAGCCGGTATCGCCGTGCGCCCGCCTTGCTCGCCCGGGCCCAAGGAGCGATCCGAATCGAATCCAACCCATACGCTCGTGACCACATCGGCATTGAAGCCGTTGAACCAGGTGTCATGCGCCTCATTGCTGGTTCCGGTCTTACCGGCGATATCGTCGCGGTTGAGGGTACGCGCGCGCTGGCCGGTGCCGCGGCGGATGACGTCCTTCATCATGTCCGCCAACAGGTAAGCGATCTGCGGCGGGATGACCTGCGGCGCCAGATTCTTGACAGAAATCAGCGTCTTGCCGTCATGAGGGGCCTCATCCAGCACGCTGCCGCGCGCCGAGCCCGCCGCCACGCTGCGCAGGGTGGGGCCGTCGGTGGCCCGGCCGCACTGGGGACAGGCGATGGCCGGATCGGCCTTCTGCACGACTCTGCCGCTCGCGTCTTCGACGCGATCGATGTAGTAAGAGCTGACCTTAAACCCGCCGTTGGCAAAGGCGGAATAGCCGATGGCCACCTGCAGGGGACTCAATTCGGCCGTACCCAGCGCCAGGGTGAGGTCATCGGGCAGCTGCGACTTGTCGAAACCGAAGCGAGTCACATAATTTCGGGTGTATTCGCCGCCGATGGCGCGCATCAGGCGCACGGAGACCAGGTTTTTGGAAAAGGCCAGCGCCTCGCGTAGGCGGACGGGGCCGGCGAACTTGCTTTCGAATTCCTTCGGCCGCCACGCCTGTTCCTTGCCTTCGTCGTCGATGACCACCGGCGCATCCACCACCACGCTTGCCGGTGTGTATCCCTTATCGAAGGCGGCCGCATAAATAAAGGGTTTGAACCCCGAGCCGGGCTGCCGGCGCGCTTGCACCACGCGGTTGTACTTGCTCTGGAAGAAATCAAAGCCGCCGACCAGCGCACTGATCGCCCCATCCCTCGGGTCAACCGAGACCAGGGCGCTCTGCGCCTCGGGCACCTGGACGAACAGGACGGATTCCGGGGTGCGGCCCACGGTATAGATCACGTCCCCGCGGCTCAGAATCTCCGAAGCATCGGTCGGCGCGCGATCGACCTTCTCGTCCGGCAGTTCGCGCCGGGCCCAGGACAGTTTTTCCCAGGGTAGATTCACGGTCCCCAAGTCCTTCACGTATATCTTGGCTGTCTTGCCTTCGACCTTTTCGACGATCGCCGGTTTCAGGCCGCCGATGACGGGGAACTCATCCAGCTGGGCCTCGAATTGCGCAGGCGTCGATATCTTGGACATGTCGACTTTGGCGCTCGAACCCCTAAACCCATGGCGCCGGTCGTATTCCAAGAGACCGGTCCGAAGAGCCACCGTACCGGCCGCCTGCAGCCGGGAGTCGATCGTCGTATACACCTTGTAGCCGGCGGTATATACGGCATCGCCGTACTTATTCTGCAGGTCGTTGCGCACCATTTCCGCGAGGTAAGGCGCGTCGACCTCGATGGAAGCCCCATGCAGCCGCGATTCCATCGGACTCGCCTTCGCCTGATCGTACTCAGCCTGATTGATGTAGCCGAGTTCCAGCATTCGTCCCAGCACGTGGGTGCGTCGAACCTTCGCCAATTCGGCGCTGGCGACCGGATTGACCATTGAAGGCGCAGTGGGGATGCCGGCCAAGGTGGCCGTTTCGGCCAGGCTCAGCTGATCGAGCGACTTGCCGAAATACACCTCGGCGGCCGCGCCCACGCCATAAGAGCGCTGTCCCAGGAAAATCTTGTTCACGTACAAGGAGAATATTTCCTCCTTGGTGAATTCGGCCTCCATGAGCAAGGAAATGTAGATTTCGCTCATCTTGCGTTTAATGTCGCGCCGCGGGGTCAAGAACATGTCGCGCGACACCTGCATGGTGATGGTGCTCGCGCCCTGGCGTATGCCGCCGGCCTTGAGGTTGGCCACCGCGGCACGCAAAATCCCCTGCCAGTCCACCCCGTGATGCCTGAAGAACCGATCGTCCTCGGTCGCCAGGAATGCCTGTACCAATTTCTTGGGCAATTGCTCGTAGCGGACCGGGATTCGGCGCTGCTCGCCGATCGACTGGATCAGCTTGCCGTCACGGGAATAGATGCGCAGCGGCACCTGCAGCTGGACCTCCCGCAGGCTCCCCACATCCGGCAATGCCGGCCTCAAGTAAACATAAGCACATACGTTTGCGAACGCGGCTAACGCTATTACGCCAACTAAAACTGCACAAATGCGCGAGATGAGAACTAGGTAACGTCTGGACACAGAAAACCGTTCTAACTTATTGCGCCGGTGGACATAGGCATCATATTACCGCCGGTTACGTGAGCGTACTCATCGAAAGATGGGGCCGCAAAGCCCAGATTAACCGAACTCACGGCCTGACGCAGGCTAGAGGTCTTGACGGATGAGTGGACACCGGCTCGCAAGCTATCAAACCGTCCTGAGTCTCACTTTGCCGAGTCCGGATACCCGGCCCGGGATTACCGTGAGTAGCTTCACGTTCTATTTAACAGTTCCTTGCTAAGTTGGCTTGTCATGGCTAATCTCACGTCGGATTCGACCTACAAGGTATTGAGCAAAAAGGGAAAAAATCTGTGTGGTCGTTAGGAAAAAGATATCGTCCGCTTTTGGGACTTGACATAACCACTTCGTCGGTGAAGCTCATCGAGCTGACGATGTCGGGTGGCCAATACCGCGTTGAGTCTTATGCGGCCGAACCGACGCCGCATAACGCCATAAACGAAAAAGCCATCGTGGACGCGGAAGCCGTCGGCGAGGCAATCCGGCGCGCGGTGAAGCGTTCCGGCGCCAAGAGCCGCCTCGCGGCCATTGCCATCAGCGGCGACGCTGCGATCACCAAGGTGATCCAGATGCCGAAGAATCTGGGCGAAAACGAACTGGAAGGCCAGGTCGAGATGCAGGCCGACCAATACATTCCCTTCCCCATGGAAGAAGTCAGCTACGACTACCAAGTGGTGGGCCCGTCGGAAAAAGATCCGGACATGCTCGATGTGCTGTTGGTGGCCACGCGTACCGAGAACGTGGAGCAGCGCCAGGCCGCAGTTCAGGCCTCCGGCTTGACGGCACACCTGGTCGATGTCGAGGCCTTCG
>JAQGOD010000372.1 GCA_028293775.1 Gammaproteobacteria bacterium | reverse complement strand
CATCGAGCGCACTTGCACGAATTTCCGTCGGCGTCGCGGTGGAGCGGCGAAAAGCCAAGAGTCCGTGGCTCGACGAATTGTGGCGGCCAGTCTCGGTATTTGCCGGTGTCCCGGCGGCGGCGCCGTGGACCATTATCGATTCCAGGGACGGTGTGACGACGTTCTACGCGGGCGACGCCGTGATCGAACTCTACCGAACCGAGACTGCCAACTATCGAAGTAACCTTGCTTCAGGATCGCCGCTCTTGTGGGTGATTCTGCGACCCACCGGGAGTGAGCCGGCTTTCAAATTGCTCATGGTAACGGCGGATCCTGCGGAGGGCGAGGCATTGACGGGGCCCGGTAACGATCTGGTCGAGGCCGTGCCGATGGCGCCTTCCATCAGCGACACGGTTCAAGCTTTCATTGCAGAGCATCATGTCGAGCGGCCCATGTTCAAACGCCAACGTGATCGCTCCGGCCGATCGAACAGCGCCCGCCCCGGCGACGGGCCGGAGAATCTCGAGTGAGCGAGCCGGAAAACTTCATCGCGCGCTGGCTACGCGTCAAGCAGGAATCCAGCGTGGCGGCAGCGCGGCCGCCCGAGGCCGACATGCCGTCCTCGGATCCAGCGCCGGCTCCCTTCGATCCGGCGTGCCTGCCGCCAATCGAGTCGATCACCAAAGAAAGCGACATTAGTGCATTCATGCAACCCGATGTGCCGGCAGAATTGATGCGGGCAGCGCTGCGCACCGCTTGGCGCGCTGATCCAGCGATTCGCGATTTTATCGGCATCGCCGAAAGCCAATGGGACTTCAACGATCCCACCGCAATGCCGGGCTTCGGACCGCTGTTGGCCACCGATAATGCCCAGAGCCTGGCTTCCCAGTTCTCTCGAGTCGCGAGTGCTTCTGATGCGATTGGGGCAGGACCTGATTTCCCGACGCAGCCCGCTGAAACCCTCAACGAGCCGCGCGACAGGCACGCTGATAAAGTCTGGCGCAGTTCCGGCATCGCGGAAGCGAACCCTTTGAAGGTTGAAAAAACTTGCCGGGCGCCGGAAGAGCGCCGCGTCGATTCAGAGATTCGGCCTGAAGGCCCTCGTCGCCATGGCAGTGCCTTGCCCAAAGCGGTCTGATGAGCGAGACGCGGCCCGACTCCTTGGTCGATGAAGTCGACCTCGCTCGCGCGCGTGAGTATTCACTGCTCTCGACACTGTTGCTGCGCAGTCCCGGTGCAGAACTGATCGGTCGTTTGGCGAATCTTCAGGGCGATGTAAGTCCGCTTGGGTTGGCCCACACTGCACTTGGGAAAGCAGCGGTTCGAGCCGGTGCCGAGGGGGCTGCGCGTGAGTATTTCAATCTCTTCGTTGGCGTCGGACGCGGTGAGCTTCTCCCCTATGCCTCTTATTACCTGACCGGGTTTCTGCATGCGCGTCCGCTCGCGCGACTGCGCCAGACACTGCAACGAATCGGAATCGAGCGCAGCGACGGATTGGCGGAGCCCGAGGATCACGCCGCGATACTTTTCGAGATCATGGGTGGCTTGGCAGGGGGCCGTCTCGCATCGCCCCCGGGCACCGAACGTGAAATCTTCGAATCCTATCTTGCGCCTTGGATCGGCCGCTTTTTTACAGATCTCGAGCAAGCCAAGTCAGCGGATTTTTATGCCCGAGTCGGCGCTCTCGGCCGGACCTTTATTGCAATTGAAATTGAAGCTTTCACGATCGGGGAGTGAGCGCTATATTGCAACGACTTGGAGGAACCTATGCGTGCTTTCCTCGCGGCGTGTTTTGTTTCGATGCTCATTGCTACCGGAGTTTGGGCAATTCTCGAGCACCTGGTACAAGAGCCGGTGTCCACTGCTTTCACGACGTCGGCGGTTCGACTTGATCAAGTGACGCCTCCAGATTATTGACAAATCATCACGTTTATCAAGTGGTTACGTGATATACTTATAGTCGATTCTGAGTACCGCCGAAAGCTCATTTCAGGTAAATCGGTGTGGGGGATTACCAATGGCAACCGAAGATAATTTTTTCCGCATGTGCACATCGCGTCCTCCGGGCAAGGAGAATTGCGATTCACGCGCAGCTGCAATGGGCCTTCTCGAGGCCAACATCAAGAAGGCGCGCGATACCGGCGGTTCGGCCGGGATGCTCGATAACGGCCGCTGGGAGCTGCACTATCCGAATAGAGCGATGATGTTGAACTGGGTTGAGGACGCGGAAGGGGACGTGCAGAAATTTCCGTAGGTCACTCGCCGGCTTTGAGGCCGCTTTCGACTACTGCTGCGCAATCACCGGCGGATCGCGTTCGACAGCCGCGCGCAAGTAAGCAGGATCCTTCGCATCCATACAAACGAATGTTAAGTCTTCTTGCTTCGGCGACCAGGCATGGGCGGCAGATTCGGTGGATTGGCGAAACATCACGTGCTTGCCTTGACTATCGCAGTATTCATTCGCGAGGCTTAGGGCCTTGTAGTTCGTGTCCGCCTGTGTCTCGTAGCGCGCCCCGAATGTGCTCACGCGGTAGGCGTCTGGTCCGGCCGGAACCACGCCCGCCGGCGTTGCGGCGCAGCCGCCCAGCGTTGCAAATGCGACTATCCCGATCACCCACTTTGCATTGCGGCCTGTCATAGGAACTCCTGTTGCTCACCGCGCACGATAGCGCGGCGCTTGCCCGCACGATTGTGAGCAACGCACGCTCCGTCTCCTCAAAAGTGTGACTGGCATCACGCGCTCGCGGATATGGCGTAACCCCCGCTGAACCCTGCCTGTCAACCCGCACCTCCACGCAGCGTTGATACACGCAAGTGGCGCAGACACTGCGCACAGATCACAAGAATATGGTTAAACAGAGGAGAAGCCATCATGGTCTCGAATAAGACCTCATTGTTTGCGATCAGCCTTGCCGGCGCGGTGCTCGCCGCCTGCGGCGGCGGATCGAGCGGAAGTTCCATGAACCCGCCGGTAAACACCGCACCGCAAAGTGCGCCCATGTCGGTGTTGGTCAGCGATGCGTCCAACGAAGACTGGGCCACGATCGGCGTGAAGATTCTGTCGATCGCGCTCGCGCCGCAAGGCGGCGGCAGCAATGTCACGGTCTATACGGCGCCCTCCCCGGCACCGATGGTAAACCTCGCACAACTTGATCAAATCGCGGAAATTCTCGGCAACGTCACCGTGCCGACCGGGAGCTATACCGCCGCTGTGCTGACGTTAAGCGCTAATGCCGGCGATATCGTGCTGACGGTGGCAGCCGATCCGGAGGTCGGCTTCGGGGTAGCCGCCGGCGCTACGATTCCCGCTTCACAAATACAGATTCAACATAGCCAAGGGACTTCGCCGAATCTCACGGTTCCCATCAACGTCAGCTTCGATTCGACGCTGGTGGTGAGCGCAAGCCGAAACAATGCGCTGAACCTTGAATTCGACTTAGATCACCCCGCTTTCATCGTGGGTCACGTGCCGCCGGGTGCAGGCACGGTGCAGTGGGCCGTGAACTTCAACGGCCCGGTGCGCAATCATCCGCCGCATGATTTATCTCGCTTGGTCCTGCGGCATGCTTACGGCGCTGTGACGGCGATCGCGAGCGATAATTCCAGCATCACCATCACCAAAGAATTTCCCACCGTTCCGGCCGTCAGCCCTGAAACTGCAACGGCCACCGCGCAGTCTCTGCAAATTCTTGCGGACAACGCTAACGGCACGATCCTTTACGATGTGGATGCGAAAACGCATACCGTGATCAAGGACTTCTCTCAAGAGGCAGCGCTGGCGGGCAAATCGGTGCGCATTGCCGCTCGCTATCAAGAAAACGGCACGCTTGTCGCGACCCGCATATGGGCGAGCGCGCAGTTCAATAACGTGTGGCTGAGCCCTGAAGGGCATGTGCTGCATGTCAACACCGGCGCCAACGTGGTAACCGTCTCGAACGAGTCCGGCCGAGGCGTGGATCTCGTGGTCGACGGCAACACGCAATTCTTCTTCCGGCAACCGGACAATGCGCTTGCCGATGCCGCACCGATTGCCACTGGAACCGCGTTTCTTGCAAACCACGATTTAGTGCGCGGCTTCAAGGTCCATGCCAATGTCGTGGACCCATTGGCCGTGCCCCTGGTCGCGCAGAGCATCGATATCGAAGTCGCCAAATACGACGGTAAGATCTCGGCGGCCGACATGACGGGATTTACTTACTCGCGTGTGTTCAGGACTGCAAGCGATGACTACTCGATCACTTTGCCCTACATCGACTCCGCAACTGCGAACGGCACGGATGCCATGGGCAATCCGATTGCCGGCTATAAGTGGTGGAATTTCGCCTTTCCGACCGTGATCAGCAGCGGTTCGAACGCCATCAGCGAATTTATCGCGGCCACCAACGGCAGCGTGAACTTCGGCGGCACGGTGGGCGCAGTGCCTTCGCGCGCTGTCAGCTTCGCCACCTGGAGCGATCCGGCTCATGCCAATGGCTGGTCCGCCGCAGCAACCGTTCTCACGCCTTCCCTGCTGCCGCTGGGGGTGGTCGCCACGGGACTCGTGGGCAATGCATTCACCATGAGCGTTGCCGGCGGCACCAACGCGCCTTCCGTACAGGTCAACTCGACATCGGGAAGCGCCACCTTGGTCTACCAAGTCGATATGACCGGTGGGGTGCTGACCATCAGCCCACTCGACGTCAGCACCGCCAGCGGACTTGCGGCACTGACGAGCGGGCTCGCAGCCGGTAAACCGGTCGGAGTGTATGGCGTGCCCCAGGCAGACGGCTCGATCAAGGCTTACATCTTGGCGTACTACACCGGAGACTTGCCCGCGGCTTAAGGCGTAGGTCCGCTGCGATCGCCGTGCGGCGGCTCGGGCCGCACGGCGGTTGGTTTTACGCCGACGCCAAATTCGTACACGTTTCGCGCGCCGCGATACCCTGTCATCACCAGCGCCGCGCTTGCCGCGAAGAGCACGATGAGGAACAGCCACGAGGGGCGCGATTGTTGCGCAGTGCCTGCGCCTCGCCAGACACCCAAGAGCACCAATACCAGCGTGGTAAACATCGCCCATTTCATGTGCAAAGCGATCGCCTCACGGGCAGCGGCGCCGACATCCAAGTCAAGCACCGCTGCAAGACCAGTCGCGAGGGCGAGGAGCGCGGCTGCGGTACCGAGACACAAGTTCCAAGTGCCGACAATGGCTGCGGATGAGGCGAAACGTTCGCTGCGCAGCAGCCGTGCCGCGAGCAATAGCGGAGCCGCAATCAAGATGAGCGCCAGCGGAAAATGCACGATCGCCGGATGGGCGTTCATGCTCGCTTCAGCGCGAGCTGACCGCGCCACCACGCGATTGTATCGGCCAGCCCCTCGCTCAATGTGAATCGAGGCTGCCATCCCAGCTCATCGCGAAGGCGGCGGACATCGGGTATCAGAATCGAAGGCTCCGCGGCAGGTGCGCTGCGGGCACCGAGACGAACCAAATCGGGCCGGCCAATCCGATGCGCGATGCTTTGGATCAAATCCGCCAGGGAGGTTCTTTCATCAGAGCCCACGTTGACCGGTCCTTGAACCTCGCTATCGAGCAGTTTGGCAAAGGCAGCGCCGACATCGGCTACATGAAGGAAGCTGCGAATTTGCCGGCCATGCGTGCATAGCGCCGGTTGATTCATGAGTAAATGCCGGATGACCGATGCCACCAAGCGCTCGGGATGCTCATAGGGTCCATACTGAAAAAAGATACGCCCCCACGCAGCCGATAGCTGTTCCCGGCTTGAAAATGCCGCCGCCGCCCTTTGCAGCGCCAGCTTGCCGGCCGCATACGGACTCAAGGCCGTTACGCCGCTATCGGCCAGGGGACTAAGACGCTCATCGCACACGCTCACCTTCGACCAGTCGTACTCCACGCAGCTGCCCGCCATCACGGCGCGTATTCCGCCGTGCGCGCGGAAACGATGCAGCAAATACTCCCCGGCGGTGGCCCAGCGAGAATTCTCCGCGCTTTGCCAATACACGCCCGGCGTCGCGATCCAGGCAAAGTGCAGCAAGTGCGTCGGTGCGACGCGGCCGAGCAACGCATCGATGTCCGACTCGTCGAGCAAGTTGGCGATGTGAACCATGGCGTCGGGCAAGTGTTCCACGCGGCGAGGCGAAGCGAGTACGGCGTGCACCTCGTACCCAAGCTCGAGCAGCGGCTCAATGCTCCACCGGCCGATGAAGCCGCCGGCGCCGGTCACCAGCACGCGCCTCGGCGAACTCACCGAGAGGCCGGCATGTCCAGCAAGGGATAGGCGGCATCGCGCGGTGAGATCACTTTGGGGGCGAGCGGCCACTCGATGGCGAATGCAGGGTCGTTCCAGCGGAATCCGTGCGCATGTTGCGGAGCGTGCGGCACCGAGATCATGTAATACACCTCCGCATCATCGCTCAAGGTGATGAAACCATGCGCGAATCCCGGCGGAACGAATAAGGAGCGCCGGTTCTGCGCCGTGAGTTCCGTGCCGAACCAGCGCCGATAGTTGGACGACCTAGGCCTGACATCGACGATGACATCGAAAATCGCTCCGGCGGTACAACGCACCAGCTTGTGTTCTTCATGCGGCGCGCTTTGATAGTGCATGCCGCGCAACGTCCCTTTGCAGGTGTTGTACGACACGCTGCATTGGTTAAGCATAAGTTCGAGGCCCTGCGCTGCGAATTCTTGCGAGCTATAGGCTCGTGCGAAAAAGCCGCGCTCATCGCTATTTCGCTCCAGGTCGATCAGAAACGCGCCGGGCAGCGGTGATTCGGTAAAAATCATGCTCGAGGATAGACGCGAACGGACGGCACCGGCGTGACGAACCGGCCGCCCCAGGCATCTATTCCCCGGAGCTGCGAACGAATCTCTTCTTGGAGATTCCACGGCAAGATCAACACATAATCCGGCTTTGCCTGCAGCAACTCCTCCGGCGAGACCACCGGAATGTGGGTGCCGGGCAGCAATTTTTTCTGCTTATGCGGATTTCGGTCGGCCACGAAGGGAATATCCTGCGGCGTCACACGGCAAAAATTCAGCAAGGTGTTGCCCTTGGCCGCGGCTCCGTAGGCGGCGACACGCTTGCCTTCACGCTTCGCGCCCGCCAAGAATTCGAGCAAGGTATCGCGGCACTCGGATACACGCTGCGCGAATTGCTGGTATACGGGGAGGCCGGAAAGTCCCGCCGCGCTCTCCTCCGCGCGCACCGCGCGCAGGACCTCACTGTCCTTGAGGTCGGAGCGGCTCGCGTGCGAGGCGAATATGCGCAGCGAGCCGCCGTGCGTCGCCAGGCGCTGCACTTCGTAGATACGCAGGTGATGGCGGCTGAAAACCTGCTCGATGGCGTACAGCGAGAAATAGGAGTAGTGCTCGTGATAGATCGTGTCGAATTCGACGTGCTCGATGAGCTTGAGCAAATGAGGAAATTCGATGGTCACGCTGCCCATCGGCTTCAGCAACAGCGCGATGCCCGCGACAAAATCGTTGAGCTGCGGCACATGGGCGAGCACATTGTTGCCGATGATCAAATCCGCTTGGCGCCCCTGACGCTTCAAATCCTCTGCAACATTCTCGCCGAAGAATTCCACTAGGGTCGGAACGCCGATCTTTTCCGCGGCGGCGGCGACCGTGTCGGACGGATCGATGCCCAACACCGCAATACCCATCGTCAAGAAATTCTTGAGCAAGTAGCCATCGTTGCTCGCCAACTCCACCACCAGGCTTGCAGGGCCGAGCTCAAACCGCGAGCGCGCCATTTCGCAGTAGGCTTTTGCGTGCGCCAGCCAATCGTCGGAATACGATGAGAAATAGACGTAGTTGCCGAATAATTCCTCGGGCGCAACGTCGTAGTCCACTTGCACCAGCTTGCAGATTTCGCACACCTTGGCACGCAACGGGTAGCGTTTCTCTTGCGCGATGGCCGCCGGCGAATCGAGGAACGCATTGGACGCGGGTTGCAGGCCTAAGTCAGCCATGGTCACGGTGAGCGACCCGCCGCAGGAGCGGCAGGCGGTAACAAGCCCTACCATCGCGCGCCTACCCTTCCCACAATTTCCACGGCGCAGCACCGCTTTCCCACAGAGAGTTCAAATGCTGTTTATCGCGCAGGGTGTCCATGGGTTGCCAGAAACCTCGATGCACCCACGCGCCCAATTGGCCGTCGAGTGCCAAATTTTCCATGGGCTCCTTCTCCCAAACCGTGGCATGGCCCTCGATGAGTTCCAGCACGCTAGGCTCGAGGATGAAGAATCCTCCGTTGATGAAGCCACCCTCGGCGGTCGGCTTTTCCTCGAACGACACGACCTTGGAGTCTTGGGTCACGATGCGGCCGAAACGCGCGGGAGGCCGGACGCAAGCCACCGTGGCCTTGCGTCCGTGACTGGCATGGAAGGCGAGTTCTGCGCGGATATCGATATTCGACAAGCCGTCCCCATACGTCATGCAAAATGGCTCGCCGGCTTCAAGGTATTTGCCGATCTGCAGCAGCCGCCCACCGGTCATGGTCTCCTCGCCCGTATCGACCAGGGTCACCATCCACGGTTCGACGCGGCAATCGTGATATTGGACGCGATTCTCCGCCATATCGAATGTCACGTCAGCTTGGTGCAGGAAGTAGTTGGCGAAATACTCCTTGATCATGTAGCCCTTATAGCCCAGGCAGACGATGAACTCGTTCACGCCGAAAGCCGCATATAGCTTCATGATGTGCCAGAGGATGGGCCGCGTGCCGATCTCCACCATGGGCTTGGGCCGGGTATTGGATTCCTCGGCGATCCGCGTTCCTTTACCGCCGGCCAGGATGACGCACTTCATGCGCGCAACGCCGGCAGCGACTGATAGCGCGCGATCTGCACTTTCGAAAACTCCACCATATCCTCCCCTTGCGCATGGGCTTTATACCAATCCGCAGTCCATGCCAAAGATTCACTGACGCCGAGGCGCGGATGCCACCCCAATAGGCTCTGTGCCAAAGCGGATGACAAGGTTAGCGCGGCCGCCTCTTTCGGATTGGCGCCCGTATCGGGC
>JAQGOD010000370.1 GCA_028293775.1 Gammaproteobacteria bacterium | reverse complement strand
GACGCCCGCGCTTTGCAGATCGAGCGCGGTCTGATAAGCGTCGTCATCGCAGGCGACAATGACAGCCTTGGAGCCGACGCATACACCATACCGATGCAAGTAAGTATGGGCGGCGCCGGCGAGCATCACGCCGGGCTTGTCGTTGCCTGGAAAAATCAGCGGTCGCTCGAGCGCGCCGGTGGCCAGCACGACACGGCGCGCGCGTACTTGCCACATGCGTTCACGAGGCAAGTGATCCGACGGACTGTCCAGGTGGTCGGTCAGGCGCTCATTCAGGCCGATGAGATTGTGCGGAAAGTATCCAAAGGCCGTGGTCCTGGGTAGCAGCGTGACTCGCGCGTTCTGCTTGAGCCGCGCTACAGCGCCTGCGAGCCAAGCCGCCGCATTTCGGCCGTCGATGCTGACGGCGGGGTCCGACAAGAGGCTGCCACCCAGCTCGCACTGCTCGTCGCAGAGAATGACGCGTGCGCCGGCATCCGCCGCGGTCAGAGCCGCCGCAAGTCCTGCCGGGCCCGCCCCGACGATGAGTACATCGCAGTGTGCATAGCGGTGTGCGTAACGATCCGGGTCAGGCTGCGTCGGCGCCTTGCCTAGCCCGGCGGCACGGCGGATGAGCGGCTCGTACAAGGCCTTCCAGGCGCCGCGCGGCCACATGAAGGTCTTATAGTAAAAGCCCGCGGGGAAAAATCGCGACAACGCATCGTTGATGCGGCCGACATCGAATTCAAGGCTGGGCCATCGATTCTGGCTATAGGCATTCAAGCCGCGGTACAGCTCGACTTGGGTGGCGCGAAGATTGGGCGTGGTGCGCGCCGCATCGCGGCTGATCGTCACGAGCGCATTCGGCTCCTCTGCGCCGGCGGAGAAAATGCCGCGAGGCCGATGGTACTTGAATGAGCGTCCGACCAAATGCACGCCGTTGGCAAGCAGCGCCGAGGCCAAGGTGTCGCCGCGGTAGCCCTGAAAAGGCCGGCCGTCGAAGAGGAATGAAACAACCTCTTTGCGATCAATGCGGCCGCCCTGGGGAGTTCGCAATCTCATTGCGGCTTGGGCTCGCCGCGTTTATAGACCGCGACGAAGTGATCGGTCGTGGTGTCGCGCAGCGCATTGAAGAACTGGCCGCAACCGAAGCTATGGCGCCATCGTTCGGCGTGCACGCCTTTTAAGTTATCGCGCATGTACAAGAAGCGTGTCCAGGTCTCATCATCGACTTGCGCAGGGGGCTCTGGGCGAATCAAATGCGCCTCGCCGCCATGAGTAAATTCCACCTCGGGACGCTCGCCGCAGTAAGGGCACGGTATGAGCAGCATGGGTTAGTGGGCCACGGCTGCAGCTGCCGCCTCGTCGATGAGATTGCCGTCGCGGAAGCGCTCGATGGTGAAGGGCGCGTTGATCGGATGCGGCTCGTCGTGCGCCATGGTCCAGGCGAACAGGTGCGCTGAACCCGGTGTCGCCTTGAAGCCGCCGGTGCCCCAACCGCAATTGACATATAGGCCAGGCACGGGGGTTTTGGCGATGATGGGAGAGCGGTCCGGCGTGACATCGACGATCCCGCCCCAATTGCGCAGCATGCGCAAACGGCGAAATTCCGGAAACAATTCGCAGATGGCGTCGAGCGTGTGCATGTTGATGTGTAATGCGCCACGTTGCGTGTAAGAGGTGTACGCGTCCGTGCCGGCGCCGATCACCAACTCGCCCTTGTCGGATTGGCTGATATACGCGTGGATGGTGTTCGACATCACCACACAAGGGAAAATCGGCTTGATGGGTTCGGATACCAGCGCCTGCAATGGAAAGCTTTCCAGTGGTAGATGCACGCCGGCCATGCGCATGACGACGCTGGTATGGCCGGCCGCGGCCACGCCGACCTTGCGCGCCTGGATGAAGCCGCGGGTGGTTTCGACGCCGGCGACGGCTCCGGTAGCGTCACGGCAGATGCCCGTGACCTCGCAGTTTTCGATAATGTCTACGCCCAGAGCATCGGCGGCGCGTGCATAGCCCCACGCCACCGCATCGTGACGCGCGGTGCCGCCGCGTCGTTGCAACGCCGCTCCCAGCACCGGATAGCGAATATTGCCCGCAATGTTGAGCGGCGGACAAAAAGCCTTGGCCTGCGCGGGTTCGAGCCATTCGTTGTCGACCCCATTGCAGCGGTTGGCATGCACATGGCGTTTGATGACCTGAATGTCGTGCACCGTGTGCGCCAACATCATGACGCCGCGCTGCGAGAACATCATGTTGTAGTTCAAGGCCCGGGAAAGATCTTCCCAAAGCTTCAGCGAATGATCGTAGAGCGCGGCACTTTCGCTGAACAAATAATTGGAGCGGATGATGGTGGTGTTGCGCCCGGTGTTGCCGCCGCCAATCCATCCTTTTTCCAGGACCGCGATATTGCTGAGACCGTGCTCCTGCGCGAGATAATAAGCCGCCCCCAACCCATGTCCGCCACCGCCGACGATGATGGCGTCGTACTGTGGCTTGGGTTCCGGCTTGCGCCATTGCTGCTGCCAACTACGGTGACCCGACAGGCCGCGCCAGATGAGCGAGAGCGCCGAGAAAGCTTGCTTGCGCATGAGTTGCGCGATTAAGCGCGAAGGTCCTTATTTTCCGGATCATAAGGCGAATCGACCAACACGGTCGCTTGGCGACGCACCCCCAAGATCTCAATTTGAATTGTGGCGCCCACCGCGGCGTGTTCGGGCCGGATATAGCCTAACCCTAAGCTCTTTTGCAACGCGTGTCCGTAGTAGCCGGCGGTCGCGCGCCCGACGATATTACCCGCGGCGTCGAATAAGGGCTCGTTGCCGAGTGGATCGGCATCGCCGACATCGTGCACTTCGAATGTGACGAATCGATGGGGTACGCCCTTGGCCAACTGCGCTTCCAAGGCGCTCTTGCCGATGAATTCACCCTTGTTCAGGCGCACGAAACGATCCAGACCCGCCTCATAGGGCGTGTAATCGGGCGTCAGGTCGCTGCCCCACATGCGATAGGACTTCTCGATGCGCAGCGATTCCATGGCGCGCATGCCCGCCATGCCGATGTTGTATTCGGCGCCCGCTGCGAATATGGCATCGAACAAGTGATGCGCGTATTCGATCGGAAAGTGAAGCTCCCAGCCTAAGGCGCCGACGAAGTTAACCCGCAGCAGGTACACATCCGTTGCCAAGCCGACCTCGCACACTTGGCCGGTGAGCCAGGGGAAGGCGGCATTGTCCAACGGCGCATCCGCCAATTTGGCAAGCACATCGCGAGCTCGCGGGCCGGCCACCACGAAGGTTCCGCGCGACATAGTGATATTGCGCAGCGTGACGCTGCCGTCGGTGGGCACGGTCTGCAGCAAGTAATCGCTGTCGTAACGCTCCGCGGCGCCGGCGCTCACCACATAGAAATGCTGATCGGCGATTTTGGTAATGGTGAACTCGGAGCGGATTCCGCCTCGGCGGGTGAGTGCGTGACAGAGCGACATGCGGCCGATCTTGATCGGCACCTTGTTGGCCACCAGCGAGTCGAGCCACGCTTCCGCGCCG
>JAQGOD010000368.1 GCA_028293775.1 Gammaproteobacteria bacterium | reverse complement strand
ACGGCAGCGATTGGTCTACCTGAACGGCGCACTCTCAAAAGAAAGAGGTCTGTCTTCATTTCGATCTAGACTGCTTGCCTTCACCCGCATTTATGCCGTCGCGCCCAAGGGCTGGCCAATTAAGGCCATTAGCGGGCGATCATGGCCTTTTTTGGTTGGAACGAAAGGAGTGACCGCGACGCGGGAGCCTGATAGAACCCACGCTCTCTGGCTTGGAGAGAATCCAAGTCGCGCTCGGCGGCGGGGGAAAGTCGGTACTCAGCCATTTACGCGGCGGACCTACGCTTGAAGGCGTTTGCATCGAGGCGCTTTGGCTTTCCGCTTTTTTCACGCTCGATCAAGGCCCAGCGAATCACCTCGATATCTGCGCCGCGCTCTTGTTGTGGCCGAATAAGATCACGGATGTATTCGCTATCGTTGGTGTAGTGACCACCTTCGACATCGTATAACATATTGATTTTATTTATGTTTCTGGATTGCCGGCTGAGGGATTACTCGGTGCTGCGCACCTCGCCCTCGCTGGCGCTCGGGTCGCCCTAAAGGGCGATCGCCGCCGCTGCGCGGCGTCGTCGAACCGTCTTGTTTTATGTCGGGGGTTCGACCAACATACTCGTTTAGCGCAAAATTGCTTTCAAACAATTTTTTTGAAAATGGTGCCGGCTGAGGGATTCGAACCCCCGACCTACGGTTTACAAAACCGTTGCACTACCACTGTGCTAAGCCGGCGCGGAGCAGGGCCCCATTATAGCGAAGGCGAGCGCAATGACCTGCATTGTGTCGGTGCGTCGGCAAATCGCGATGGTGCCTACACTTTATGACTAGCGTTTATTTCGGCGCGGCCGGTATCGAAGGCGCCGCACCCAATAGATCCACCGCCGCCTGATAGAGTTTGGCGCGGACTAAAAACCGTTCATTGGCACGCGTGATATAGCGAATGGCGATCTCGACGCCACCGAGGACCGGTTTCACGTTGACGCCGGCCGTACCGGAGAAAACCTTGCCGCGCTGCGTGGGAACCGCGCGTTGCCACTCCTGCTCTGCTTGACTGGCGCTGTCGGCGGTCGCTTCGACCACCTGTTTTGTGATGGCGTCGACAATCGGGTAGGGATCGCGTCCGATGGGCACGATCACTTGCAGCTCGTCCCACAGCCATTGCCCCGAGGTTGAAAAGTTGAAGTAATGCCCTTCGATGGCAAAGCTATTGGTAAAGGTTACCCGTCTGCCGGTCGGGTGCCCGGAATCGCTCCAATTACCCGTCTCTAACAGTACCGTATGGAACATGCCGAGTTCCGTTACCTCGCCGCTCACGCCGTTGATTTCCACCCAGTCGCCGACACGAATGCCATTGCGGCCCATCAGCACCAGCCAACCGAAGAACGCGACAATAAAATCCTTGAGCGCCACCGTAAGGCCCGCGCCCACGATACCGATCGTGGCAGCGAATTGACTTGGCATGCCCATGACGATCAGCAAAATGATGAGTAGGGCGACGATGCGCAAGCTCACGCGCGCAATGCTGCGCAGCGTTTCCACCTGTCGCCGATCCAACTTCGGACTGTCAAGCAAGCGCTGCAACCAACTATCGAGCAACAGCAGTGCAATCAAGATGAAGATGACGATCAGCGCATCGACCAGCATTTCATGCGTAAGAACTTGGGATTGCAGTCCAATCAAGAAGGCCCACTGGCCGTAAATGCTTGCGAGCTGGTTTTGATCCGCGATGCGCCGATTCAGCAGCGTTAATATGGCTTGATCTGCCGCAATGGCCTTAGTGCGGCCGACGAGCGTAGCGGCATCTTCGTGCGTACGCGGGGCCGCCGCGTGGCCGGCAAGTTCCGGGATGCTGCCCTTGTTCGCTTCAAGATCGCTCGCCAGAGCTGCACGGCGGACGCTTAGCGCCTGAGCCAGCTGCGAGGCGCTCGATCGTGCCTGCTCCAACACCTGTTCCTTCTGTCTCAGTAACCGCCAGTCACGAAATTTCCCAATCACTCCGTGTTGACCATCGCGTGCGGCTGCAGCGACGGCCGGACTCAGACGCGCCTTGGTTTGTACCTCGTGCTGCTGCACCATGGTTTCGATTTGCTTCCGGGGATTGCCGCCGGCATCAACCAGGTCTTGGTTTGCTTCCTCCAGCTCGTCTTTGTCCAATTCCGACTGCGACTGCGCCAGGTCCAGTTGATCCTGGATTTTGTCCTTCTGATCCGCTTTCGCCTGCGCAAGCGCAGCGGTGAGGTCATTCACGCGTTGCTCATCGGCGGCGAGCAACGCCTGCGACTTGGTAATACGGCCTTGAATGGCCGCGGCGCCCGAATTCAACGCGGGCGGATGTGCCTCGGCATCGCGCAATGCTTCCGTGAACGCCAGGTCGAGTTCGTGGTCAGAGATACGCAATGCCGACTGGCCCAAGGCCTGCTCTTCAGGGCTGAGCGCAAGTTGCAGCAGCGATTGCGCGGTGGAGTAGGTGCTTTGGTCAACCAGATCCGTGGAAGTGATCGCAGCCGCGTGGGTTTTCCGGCCATGAGGGGTCGGGGGAGCCGTTTTCCACCATGCTACGCCTGCCAAAATCAGCAACAACCCCAGCAAAGCGCCCAGGATTTTTTCGGCAAGGGTCAATCGCTT
>JAQGOD010000343.1 GCA_028293775.1 Gammaproteobacteria bacterium | reverse complement strand
CGAAATCATCGATGGCAATTCTCACACCCAGCGCTCGAATAGCCCTTAAGGCTGCAATGCTGATGCGCATGTCTTCCATGATGAGGCTTTCTGTGATCTCCAGCTCCAATCCGGCCGCCGCTTGAGGCTTGTCATCAATCGCGCGCCGAATCTCGTTCACGAAACTGCGATTGCGAAGCTGCATGGGTGACACGTTGACCGCGATGCGCACCCCCTTCAGACCCGCGGTAAGCCAGCGGCGATGGGTCTCGACGGCTCGGTTCAGAGCCCAACACCCGACATCGTGCATGAGACCGGTCTCCTCCAGGATGGGGATGATGCGGCTCGGGCTCACCACACCGGTGAGCGGATCATTCCAGCGCAGCAATGCTTCCGCGCCGGTGACCTCGCCGCTGACGAGATTCATTTTCGGCTGGTAAAAAAGCTCGAACTCGTTCCTCTCCAGCGCCTGGCGAAGCTGGGTTTCCAACGTGAGCCGTCCCGCGCGCGCAGTCATGTTTTGCGAATAGGACAAATATTTTTCGCCGCTGGCTTTCGCTTTCTTCAGCGCTGATTCCGCATTTCTGAACAACGTGTCCGCATCGGAACCGTCTTCCGGGCACACAGCCACGCCCACCTTGGCGGCGATTCGAAACACCGCGCCGTTCAGCTCAAAAGGTTGAGACAAGAAAGTCTGCATGGTCTTTTTCAGCAAGCGCGGCACATCCCGCGTGCGGCTGATATCCGGCAGCACAACCCCGAAATGGTCGGCACCCAGCCGTGCGACCAAATTGGCGTCTCCCACCACTTGCGTCAGCCACGCCGCAACCTGTTGCAACAGCAAGTCCCCGGCGGCGCGGCCGAGGCTGTCGTTGATGTTCTTGAATCGCTCCAGATCGACCAGAAATACGGCCAATTTGCGCCGACCGGGAGCTGCGCTGCGGATGTATTGCGCCGTGCGTTCGAGAAACAATTGCCGGTTAGCCAGGCCGGTGAGCACATCGTAATATGACAGGTAGTCCAATCGCTCTTGCTTCTCGATGTGATCGATCGCGTAGGCGATGTCCCCGGTCAGCTGAGTCAGGAGCTTCATCTCGCCTTCGTGAAAGAATTCCACTTCGTCTGCGTAAAGCGCCACCAGTCCTATGACTGCGCCTGCATTGAGCATGGGAAGCACCGCCATGGAACGCATGCCGGCGGCGAAGAGCTGCTCGTGGAAGAATACGAGAGCATCGTTTTCCAAATCGTTCGCGCGCTGGGGCTTCTTCTCCCTGACCGCCCGGGCGGTCAGGGTATCGCCGAAGGGCGTTCCTTCCTGCAATGAAAATCTATCCCTGATGGTCACCAGCATTTCCTCAGTTGCGCCCACCGAGGCAACCGGGGTGATCTTCTGCGACACCGGATCGACCATTCCGATCCAGATCATTCGAAAGCCGCCCTCCGCCGTGGCGATGCGGCAAGCCTCATGGAACAATTCGTCTCGGCTGCGCACCCGCACGATCAGGGTGTTGATGCCGCTCAACACCGCGTGTACGTGATTCAAATGGACGATTCGCATCGCCGCTTCCTTCCGATCAGTGACATCTCGCACCATTGTCACGATGGTCCAGCTCTCATCCGATTGTTGGGCGTGTCGCCGCACCTCCAGCCAGGCATCGGCGCCGTCCCGGCCGCGCTGCAGAATTTCCAGAGGCCTCGCATCGGTATCGCCCGCGATCAGCGCATCGTAAATTTGCGCTAACTGCTGTTCCGAGTCGCCGAAGACTTGCGCAGGTGACGAGGCAAGCAGCGCACGGCGGGTTTGCGCCTGCATCCGGCAAGCCGCCTCGTTGACGTGAATGAGGCGCATGCTCGCCCGATCCACGATGTAAATCGCATCCGACGTCGCGTCCATCGCCGCGGCATAGCGCCGCAGTGCCGCCTCGCCGCGCTTTTGGTCGCTGATATCCACGTGCATGACGACGACGCCGCCACGCTGCTCCTCGGAAAGAGGCGTTGTCGTCAATAGAAACCAGCGGCGTTTGCTCGGCAAACCACACCGATATTCCATGGAGAAGTTCTTTTTCGTGCCGGCCAACACGCAACGGATACCCGCAGTCGCGCGGTGTGAATCGAGGGCTTCCACGCCGGGCTCGATATCGCATTGGTCGAGGTAACTTGAGCCGACGTGGTAGCCGGGCCCGTGCAGCGCACCGCCCGCACCCAGGCGCATCCACAATTCGTTCACCGACAGGATGTGCCCATTCATGTCGAGCACGGCCACGCAAGCCGGCAAGGCATTGAGGATCGCCGCCTGCTTGGCCGCCTCAGTTTGGCGCAGTTGATTCTGTGCACGCTGCAATAGAAAGGCGCGCCCGTCGCGGTCGGCCACCGTGTCCACTTCGCCCGCCGTCAGCTCTTCCAGGCGCAGGTCCGCTTCGCGCAGCGCCCTGATCACGACCGAAATCTCGTCGCTGTCAAGCGTGTTGAATCGGGAACTCATATGACGTGCGTATCTAATCCCAAGGTTTCCAGCACGCGGTGGGTATCGACCAGGGTCCCGACTATTCTTCGGATGGGCAGCGGTGAAAGCTTCAGAAGGGTTGGGGTCATGCGAATACCCTCCAGAATCGCGCGCTGTGGCTCTTTGAAGACGTCGATCACCTCGATCTCGAAGCGACCTGATAAGTGCCTTTCGCACAGGGTGGTCAGGTTCGCCCTGGCTTGGTTCGAGTTCATCGTGTCATCGGCTACGAACAGCCGGAACTTATAGATTGAGCGTCTGCTCATGGAAGGCTCACTTCCGGCGGGGGGCGTCGGCCCCGCGCAACTCGCGCATGCGTTCGCCGCCGCGCCGGATCACCGCTTTGCGGCTGGCGGTGGTGCGTGTCAGGAGGGTCTTCTCGACTTGCTTTGCGATCAGTTCGGTTTGCACTGCTTTGAGCCGTACCTGCAGTTCCGCCTGTTGAGCAGCGAGCGTCACCCGGCTCAATTTTCCGGCCACGTCGGCAACCTCACTGGCCACTCGTTCCGCGCTCTCTTTCTCCCAGCGCATGGTGCCCATCAATACCTCGCCGCCGGCGGTGAAAATATCGGCCAGAGTCACGCCGGCGTTGCTCAAGATCAGCTCGCGCACCTGGTTCGAATGCGCGGTGCCGCGCGACTTGATGATGGACATGCCGCGATTTCGCTCGCCTGCCTGGACCAGATAATTGAGATGGATCCATGTGTCCGCCAAGGTCGAGATGTGCAATGAGGTATCGCTTTCTGCTTGTCCCGATATCTCGTTCAGAAGACTGGTACACACCAAGGTGATGCCATCCGCCTTCGACCAGTCGATGAGGCGCTGGCCTACGCCATAGGGGCGCATGTCGTTGTCGGAATTCGACAGTGCGGACACGGGATCGATCACTAGGCAGCGGGCCCGATGCGCCAGCGCAATGGCCTTGATTCGCACCAGAGAGGTTTCCGCACTGCCTATGATGGTTCGAGCCGATACCATGCGCAGCAAACCACTCTTTAAGTGCCGGCCCAAGCGGATTCCGACGGAAGCCAAGTTGCGAATGACCTCGGTACCGTCCGAGTCGAAACTGACGAACATGGTGCGCTCGCCGCGCTTGCAGGCCGCTTCCGCAAATGCCCCGCTCAAGGTGGTCTTGGCCGTTCCCGGAAACCCGGTAATGAGCACGCAGGCGGCACGGTAATAACCCCCGCCCAGCATGGTATCCATGCGTTTGATGCCGCTGGTCACACGTTCGTTGGTCACTTTGGCGCTGGCGCGTCCTAAAACGCGCACCACGGCGACGTCAAATCCATCATCGCCGATGACGAATGGCGACTCGTTCTCGTCGAAACCCGAGCCCCGATATTTCAGCAGGCGCATATTGCGTTGCGAAACTCCGAGCACGACGCTGTGATTGAGAATCACCGAACAGTCCATCATGAACTGCATGAATCCGTAGGGCTGCTGGGTGATGGAATAGGGCTCTGCGGGAGCAGCTTTCAGCGTGACGATGCAAGTGAGTTCGCGGGCCCTGAGCCACTCATGGATCCGATAGATTTCCCTCCTTCGAGCCGCGAGATCAGGAAGCAAGGCCAACACGATGTCGAGCGCGTCGAAGACGATGCGCTTGGCTTTCATCTGTTTGGCCTGCAGCCCGAGTCCTGCCAACATGCCGCACAGATCGAAGTCTCCCGCCTGCACCAGATCGAAATTCGGCTGGGCGTCGATGAACAGCAGCTGTTTCTTTCGCCGCAGCTGAGGCAGCTGCCAGTCGAAGCTCTCGGCATTCGCCATGACACGTTGCGAGGTTTCCTCGAACGCCACAAAGATGCCTGATTCGCCAAAGCCGCGCGCACCATTGACCAGGTATTGAAGGCCGAAAATGGTTTTCCCGGATCCGGGACCGCCCACCACAAGGGTGGTGCGACCGCGAGGCAGTCCGCCGCCGGTGATTTCATCGAAACCGATAATGCCGCTCGGTGCCTTCCTCAACGGCGTCGCCGGTGATAAGCCATCGAGTTTCATACGGGTTTCCTTTCCCTAGTAGTTGGGCGCACAAGCAACTGTGCGGGTCGCTCGGGGGGCATAGCTCCCGAACGGAGCAGGCTATCGCTTTCGGCATCTATCGTATGTGCGTTACGCCACACAGGCCGCGGCGGAAAGGTCTACGCTGCGCCCCATGAGGATGTCTATTCGTTTGCCGTACTGGCCGTTGCGACCGCAACCGATGGTTGTGCTTGGCTTTCTGGCGATAACCGGCACCGCCGTCTCAACCTTCACCTTGAGCAGCTTATATATCAGCGCCTCCACCCTGCCGAGCGACGCACTCTTGCGTCGCGCCATTTGGGTGGCCGCGGTCGTCGGCATCAGCATCATCATCTGCGCGATTCTCCTGGCGGCACAAAATTCGCAACGTATCTCACGTCGGCTGGCATCGATCGCCGGAGCGGCGAATCGGGTTGCGGCCGGCGATGCTTCTCACGCACGGCTCGATGACAAGGCCAAGGATGAAATCGGCGCATTGGCACATGCCTTCAATGTCATGGTCGATGAGCTGAACCGCTTGTCCGGCGAGTACGATCAGCTGGTGCTGTCCGAAAGAGCGCAGCTCGAGTATTTGGTCAAGGAGCGCACGCTGGACTTGGAACAAAGCCGGGAAATGTTCAAACAGATGGCCGAAAGCACCAACGCCATCCCCTTCACGCTGGATCTCACGCGCAGCTGTTTCAGCTACATCGGCGCGCGCGCCATTGCGGAGTCCGATGTCCCTGAACCCAATTGGAAAGAGCCCGGGTCGCTCGAAATCGTGATTCCCCGCGCCGTCAACCCTGAGCTTCGCCAACACCTGGACGAAATCGTCGGCGGCCCGTTCGAATTCGTCAGCACTTTGATCCGCCGCGAAAACCGCCGCGCCGAAATGCGATGGACCGGCACCTGTGAAATGTCCCCTACCAGCAAGGTACTGCGCGGCCTGATGCTGGACATCACCGAACTGCGCCGCTTGGGACGGGAGTTGGCCGCGGCGCAAAAGCTCGAGTCCGTCGGCCGATTGGCCGCTGGTGTTGCGCATGAGATCAATACGCCGGTACAGTTCGTCTCCGACAATGTCGAGTTCGTGCGCACATCGATAGCCGAACTGGCCACCGTGGTTCATGCGTACCGGAAACTCCTACGAGCGGTGACCGCCGGCGTCGATATCGCCGCAGCGGCACACACGGCGGCTGAGACGGAGAAAAAAGCCGACCTGGATTATATTCTGGAGAACGTCCCCCAGGCGGTCGAAAGCTCCATCGACGGGCTGGGGCGCATCGCAACCATCGTGCGTTCGATGAAGGAGTTTGCCCATCCTGATCAGGCTCAAAAAACCCCCGCGGACTTGAATCAAGCGATTCGCAGCACCTTGGTCATTGCTCACAACGAGTACAAGTACGTGGCCGATCTCGATGCTCAATACGCCGACCTGCCGCCCGTACCGTGCCACTTGGGCGAAATCAACCAAGTGGTCCTCAATCTACTGGTGAATGCATCGCATGCCATCAGCGATGTCGTCAGGGGCAGCAACGTGCGCGGCAGGCTGTCGGTCAGCACGCGACTGGATGGCAACATGGTGGAGATCACCGTTGGCGATACCGGCGGAGGGATTCCCGAAGACATTCGAGATCGGGTCTATGATCCGTTTTTCACCACCAAGGAAGTCGGCAAGGGCACCGGACAAGGCCTCGCTCTCGCCCACAGCACCATTGTCATCAAACACGGCGGCACGCTGCGCTTCGAAACCGAATGCGGCAAGGGCACCACATTCTTCATCCGCTTACCCATCAAGGCAACGGAATCAGGAACCGCGCGCGCGTGACAGTCCGACACTCATGGTTGCGAATCACGAAGGCGCTCCAAGCCCACAAGAGCTGCGTGTTGAAGCAACATGATAGTTTTACCGTCCTGGATGGCCCCGCTTTTGATCATTTGCATTGCGCTCGCCAGCGGCATTTCCAGTACTTCTATGTCCTCTCCTTCGGCCGTATCGCCGCCGCCGGACCTCGCGCGATCACCATCAACGTATTCAGCCACGAAAAAGTGCAGCTTTTCCGTGACCGAACCGGGACTCATGTAAACCTCGAATAGTTTTTGCGGCGAGCGAACGGTGTAGCCGGTTTCTTCCTCCGCTTCTCTGCAGATGCAGGTTAGCGGATCCTCGCCATCCAACAGCCCGGCGCAAGCTTCTACGAGCAGGCCATCCGCGCAGCCGTTGACGTAAGCCGGAAATCGGAACTGACGCGTCAGCACAACGGATGCACGCTCTGCATTGAACAGCAAGAGTACCGCACCATTCCCACGGTCGTATGTCTCACGAACCAATTCCTGCCAGTGGCCGTCGCGGCGACGATATTTGAACTTGGTCTTCTTAAGCACATACCAGTCGTCTGAAAGAACGCGCTCCTCCAGGATCCTCACTGGATTGCTCAAAACCGGCGTCGCGGAATCCTTCATGGTTGATCCGTGCATAGTGGTGCAATTTCGTGCAATTTCGTGCAATCATAGCCTGCGCGAATGCAGTCCGCAAGCGCAGATGCCGGAGCCCCATGCTGACCACACACCGAAAGAAACTTATCCTCTCCCGCCTCGCGGGCGACGGCCACATCATCGCCAAAGACCTTGCTCGCGAGTTTGGCACCTCAGAGGATACGATCCGCCGCGACCTCCGTGAATTGGCGCAGGCAGGAAAGCTGCAGCGAGTACACGGCGGCGCATTGCCGTCATCGGCCGCAATCGGCGATCTGCAGGTTCGCGAAAATGTTTTTCCGCAAGAAAAGATCGCTTTAGGACGATTCGGTGCGGGAATGATTGAGCACGGTCAGCTCGTCATCCTCGACGGCGGCACGACGGCGATGCAGGTCGCGCGGCACCTGGACCCTTCCTTGCGTGCCACGATCGTTACGCACAGCCCCACAGTAGCTGTCCAGCTCGCTGCCCATCCCCTGATCGACATCATCGTGCTTGGAGGACGGCTGTTTAGACATTCGATGGTTGGCGTCGGCGCGTCTGTAATTGATGCCGCCTCGCGTTTACGCGCCGACCTGTATTTCATGGGGGTAACCGGCGTACATCCCGATGCCGGCCTTAGCACCGGGGACGCCGAAGAGGCGGCCGTTAAGCGTGCCCTGCATGAACGCGCCGCTGAAACTGTTGTGCTTGCATCGACCGAAAAGCTCATGGCCGCGTCCCCATTTTTGGTGGCGTCGCTACACGATTTGAGCCTGCTGGTTGTGCCCCGAAGGACGCCCGAACGCACGGTTCGCAGGTTGCGTACGGCAGGCGTCACGGTTCAGAAATGCAATTCGTAATTCCGGCCACGCGGTGTCCGATGACTGGCGGCGCGATCGCCGTCTATGGGGCAGGTTGCTCGTCGCACGAAACGCGAGTGTTCCAATCCGCAAACGTACCCTGCGGGTTGTGCTCCCACGCCCACACGTGCAACTCATAGAATGCAGGCAGTCCGTAGCGGTTCGGCGCGTCGATGAAGTTCAGCAGATTTCCGTCGAGAGAGGGCGTGCCACCCTCCGGGTGGCGGGCTGCCCACTCGCTGGCGATGACGACGAACTCGACTCCAACGAGGCGCATCGCACCGTTCGGCATCGGCTCATAAAAAACGAACTCCGGATCCGCTGCGTATATGGCGCCATCATGAACTCGGTCCGGCTGACCGGGCTGCGGAGTTAGAGCGAAGTGAACCCCCATCGCCCCCGCTTCTGGCCCGCTGACACACGGTGTGGCCGGCACCCACCCGTGGCGAAGCGCGACGTTAAGATCCTTGAACTGTTTCGTCGCGTTTTGCACCTTGTCTACCAGCGGTGAATGCTCGGTACGACGGCTCCCAGGGTCCCCGGACTCCTGGGCCATCGCGCTGAAGGAGAAGGCCATAGGCACGAGCAACGTCAGTCGCAGAAGCGCTTGCAATGTTTGATATCTCAACAAAACTTTCATGTCATTTCCTTTGCCGAGTACCGGCTGTTATTGGTGAGAACGCTTATTTGTAGAAATAAGGGTCGAGGACACGAACCTCGGTGATGTGACCGACCGGAAGCTTGCTGCGGCCGGCGGTACGGCGAATCGCCTCGGGCGACGGAGCGTCGTACACACAGAAGGTCTTCTTCTTGTCGGCACTCACATAGGATTGAATCCAGGTAACTTGGTCAGACAGGTTGCTGTCAACCACGGCCACGCAAGCCCTGGCACCGTTCTCGTCGATCGGAATCAAAAGTCCATTCGGAAATTCTCTCTCGACCACGTAGCGGGGCATGGCGTATTCCTCTTGGCTGAGATCACGACTCTTACGCAACGCACCATAGAGGTTTGCGCCTTGCATAAAATCGGCAGAACCACCCAAATTAGTCGATGTTGCTCCCCATATTGGGCCACCCGTACCCAAACGAGGCGCGTTGCCCGATACTGTCGCCATAACATCATGATTCTCCTGGAACGACAGACACAGCTCGAGGAACTGGCGCGGCTGCTGCGCGAAGCAGGAACGAGCGCCGGGAAAATCGCGTTCGTGTGCGGCGAGGCCGGCGTCGGCAAGAGCGCGCTCGTCGAACAATTCGCGCAACAGGCCACGAGTTCCGTGCGGGTGTCGTGGGGCCACTGCGATGCTTTGCAAACTTCACGCACCTTGGGCCCCGTCAACGAACTGGCAGCAGCACTATCACTGGTGTCGGGAATTCCTGCCGATGCGGGGCTAAGTCGGGAGCAGCTTTTCCCGCGCCTGTTCGAACAATTCTCGCCGCCTAATCCGGTCAGCCTCGTGGTAATTGAGGACCTGCACTGGGCCGACGAAGCGACGCTCGATTTCGTGCGCTTTCTCGGCCGGCGTATTCAGCGTACGCGATGTCTGCTGATCGTTACCTTTCGTGACGATGAGTTGGCACCAACGCATTTGCTGCGCGGAGTTCTCGGCGAGCTTACGGGACAGCATACGGCCCGTATCCCTGTGCCCGCTCTGTCCCTCGTTGCCGTCGAAGAGCTCGCCCAAGGCACGCATCGCGACGCCCATCAGGTGTATCAAGTCACCGGCGGGAACCCGTTTTTCGTGCGCGAACTGCTCTGCGCTCCGGTGGACGTGGTGCCGGAGACCGTCAGAGATGCCGTGGTGGCGCGTCTGATGCAGCGATCTGCAGCTGCGCGCGCGCTGGCGGAATTGGTTTCGCTCGTGCCGGGAAGGACCGAGCAATGGCTTGTCACTGCCATCCTCGGCGACGTGGGGGCAACCGCCGACGAGGCGGTGACGCACGGGCTCCTTCGCCACTACGACGCCGCACTCGGGTTTCGGCACGAGTTGGGAAGGCTCGCCGTCGAGGGCACCATCCCGAGATCGCGCGCTCAAGCTATGCATCGATCAATTCTTAAATGCCTTTCAGAGCACGATGCCGATCTCTCACAACTCGTGCATCACGCCTCACTCGCCCAGGACGCAGAGGCTCTCATCAAGTACGCCCCGCGAGCGGCGGAACAGGCGGCTCATGCAGGGTCTCATCAGCAGGCTGTGGCGCATCTCGAAACCGCCCTTCGGCATCTCGATTCGCTCACCGTACCGCAGCGCGCGTGCCTTTTTGAACTGCACGCCGGCGCGTGCGACATTACAAACCGGGTGGCTGCCTCTGTTAACTCCGGAGCACAGTCACTCGCACTCTGGCAGAAGGTGGGCGATGTCGAGGCGCAGGCGCGCGTGCTGTTGCTGCTGGGACGGCAGCATTGGAAGTCCGGCCAGACGGAGCTCGCGGGCCGGGATGTCGCTGCGGCAATCGCGCTGCTCGAAAACCTTCCAGAATCGGCGGAACTCGCCATGGCCTATAGCGCCCGCGCGCAGTTGGCCATGACCCGCCAGCTTGTGCCGGAGACGCTTGAGTTTGCCCAGCGCGCGCTCGATCTCGCCGCGAAGTTCGGGGACCATGGCGTGCGGGCGCACGCCCTGAACAATATCGGTTCCGTGCTTCTGATATCCGGTGATGCGGGCGGACTTGAGAAGTTGGAACTGAGTCTGCGCATCGCTCTGGAGCATCATTTGCAAGAACACGCGGGACGTGCATATGCCAATTTGGTGGTCGTCGCCGTGCGAGACCGGCGTCAGTCGGCCCTGGCAAGACGCTATCTATGCGAGGCTCTCGAATACTGCGAAGTGCACGAAGTCCAGACCCACCTTTCCTACATTCGCGTCTACAGCGCACACTTTGACCTGAACAACGGTGAATGGGACAAAGCAGCGAGGGTGGCGGAGGAACTGATCGAGCATCACTCCCTCGCCATCTCACAACGGCTCCCCGCCCTCATCGTTTTAGCCACTATTCGGGCACGCCGTGGCGACCCCGGCGTCGATCGATTGCTCGATGAAGCCATGCAACTCGCCTTGCCGACAGGAGAATTGCAGCGTATTGGACGGGTCGCCGCGACTCGCGCCGAGGTGGCCTGGTATCGCGGCGACCTGGAGCGCGTCGCGGCGGAAGCAGACGTTGGCCTGCGGGCGGCCGCGGGCCTTGGGGAACAATGGATTCAAGGCGAGCTTGCATACTGGGGGCGTCG
>JAQGOD010000328.1 GCA_028293775.1 Gammaproteobacteria bacterium | reverse complement strand
AAGAATGCGCGCTCGCCGGTGGTGCTATTGCGCGCCGACAGCATGCCGAGCGAGGATCGCGATTTTCTGCAAACCGCAGCGCGTGCGATTTTCGGCGCAGGACGGGGCAGCTTGCGGGAGCAATTCGTCAGGCCCCAGGAACGGGAACCGGCGGCGCGCCTGCGCCGGGAGAATAGCGGCCAGGAAATGCGCGCGCCGACCCCGCGTTTGGCACCGACGCTCGAATACTTCAATGGTCTCGGGGGCTTTGACAGAGAGGGGCGCGAATACGTTGTCGCGCTCGATGACGGCCAGTGGACGCCGGCGCCTTGGATCAATGTCATCGCCAATCCGCAGTTCGGCTTTTTGGCATCCGCGGACGGTTCCGGAAGCACGTGGTCGCTGAACGCACAGCAAAATCAAATCACGCCGTGGTCGAACGATCCTGTAAGCGATACGCCGGCCGAATCCATTTACATTCGCGACGAGACGTCCGGAGACTTATGGAGTGCGACGCCGTTACCCATCCGCGAACGATCTGCGGAGTACGTGGTGCGGCATGGATTCGGCTACACGCGTTACGAGCACACCTGCCATGGCATTTCCCTGGCGCTGACTCAATTCGTGCCGCTGGAAGATTCGATCAAGATTTCGCGCTTGAAAATAGTCAATGTCTCGGATGAATCACGCCAGCTCTCCGTCACCCATTACCTCGACTGGGTGTTGGGAAATCAGAACGGCCGATCGGCCCCGTTTATCATTACCGCCGTGCACCCGGAGACCGGGGCCTTGCTGGCTCGCAATCCTTGGACCGCGGATTTCCATGGGCGAGTCGCATTCATGGACATGGCCGGCCGGCAAGAAAGCTTTACGGCGGACCGTACCGAGTTTCTCGGACGTCATGGCTCGCTCGCCGAGCCGGCCGCACTCTTAGGACCGCAACCGCTGGCGAATCGGGCCGGCGGCGGGCTCGATCCTTGCGGCGCCATGCAAACGAAGATTTCGTTGAAACCCGGGGAGGCGGCGGAGCTGACGCTGCTGCTCGGCGAGGAAGACTCGGCGGCGGCTGCCGTGAGTCTCATCGAGCGTTACCGCTCCCTGGATTTGGATGCGGTGCTGAAGGGTGTGACGGATTTTTGGGATCGCACCTTGAGCGTCATCCAAGTCAAAACGCCGGATCGATCCCTGGATATCTTGGTGAACGGCTGGCTGCTGTACCAGACGTTGGCGTGCCGCGTATGGGGTCGCACCGCATTTTATCAGTCGAGCGGCGCCTACGGTTTTCGCGATCAGCTGCAGGACGTCATGGCGCTTTGCGTATCCGCACCGGCTTTGACGCGGGAACACATCTTGAGGGCCGCCGCGCGCCAGTTCACCGAGGGCGACGTGCAGCATTGGTGGCTGCCCACTTCCGGTCAGGGAATCAGGAATCGGGTCTCGGACAGCCGGCTTTGGCTGCCTTTTGTGGTTGCGCATTATCTCGAAGTGACGGGAGACAGCGCAATCCTCGAGGAACAGGTGCCCTTTCTGGGCGGCGACCCGCTGGCCGACGGGGAAATAGAAAAATTTTCGGCGCCGCCGCCGGCGGCGTCGGCATCCGTATTTGAACATTGCGTTCGAGCGCTCGATTCGAGCTTGAATATTGGGTCCCATGGGTTGCCTCTGTTCGGCACCGGCGACTGGAACGACGGCATCAATCGCGTCGGAATCGCGGGCCGGGGCGAAAGCGTGTGGCTGGGATGGTTCCTGAATACCACCCTGACGCGCTTTGCCTCCATTGCGGACGCACGCCCTGCGCCGGACAAAGCCGCGAGCTGGCGCAAGCATGCATTCGCGTTGCAGCAGGCCATCGAGCGCGAGGCCTGGGACGGAGACTGGTACCGGCGCGGCTATTACGATGACGGCACCGTGTTGGGCTCGGTCACCAGCGATGAGTGCAAAATCGATTCCATTGCCCAATCGTGGGCGGTGATCTCAGGCGCCGGGGAACGCGGCCGCGCGGTTCGCGCCATGGCGGCGGTCAACACCCAACTGGTCAGCCGCAGCGACGGGCTGGTCAAACTCTTTACGCCGCCGTTCGACCGCACGCCGAAGGATCCTGGCTATATCAAGGCGTATCCTCCGGGCCTTCGCGAGAACGGCGGCCAGTACACACACGCCGCCATGTGGACTACCTTGGCGTTCGCTCTGATGGGCGACGGGGACAGGGCGGGCGAATTATTCTCGCTGTTGAACCCGATCAATCACGCCAGTACCCGTGCCGGTATTCATCGGTACAAGGTCGAACCCTATGTGGTTTGCGCGGATGTGTATTCCGCTCCGCAACACGTCGGTCGCGGCGGATGGACTTGGTACACCGGTTCCGCGGGTTGGATGTACCGCACGGCCGTGGAAGGTATTCTAGGAATACACCTGCGAGGCTCTACCTTGTTGATCGAGCCCTGCATCGCGCGTGCATGGCCATTCTTTGAATTCACATACAAGTTCGGCTCATCTCGTTATCGCATTACGGTGAAAAACCCGCGGAGGGTGTCGCGAGGAATCACTCAGGCTTCCCTGGATGGCAAGGCTTTGAGCGCCACGCCCTGCGAGATCAAGCTGGTGGACGATGGCCGCTATCACTACGGGGAAATCACCTTGGGTTAGCGGGGCGCTAGCGCCGGGCCTAGCGCCGTGGACTGGCGGCGGCCTTGGATTTCAGCGCGCCTAAGGCCTTGGCCATGACCAATTTGGCTACGGCGCTCGCGGGTACCAGCCGCAATAATCGTAGCGCCAGGGCTGGACGCGCGATCAACAGACCGCCCGCCAGGGCGCCCAATGTTCCGAGGCCACCGCTGCTCATGAGCATTTGCATGGTACGGCTGCGCGGAAAACCAGAAGCGCCGCCCGGCACGTGGCCATCGCCCGGGGTTCCGGGGGGAGGGTCGAGTATGGTGCGCAGTTCTTCCCGCGTTTGCGCGAGTTTCGTGTGCACTAAATTGCGCGCAGCGGCGTCGTGATTCGCCATGTCACTCCTCTTCCGGGGAGAGAAGATGCTCGAGAATGACTCGGTCTTGCGCCCACTCGCGTTTCACGTCGGCTAAGAAAGGTGAGCTGGCGCGCGCCACACGAGCCCGATAGATTGCCATGATGATGGCGAGGACTACGAAAGCACCGCCCATCCACGCGATCGCGACGATGCGGTACTCGGTATCCCAGGTATAGGCGATCACCCCTAAGCACAGCATCAACACTGCAAACAATACGCAGATGGCGAGCACGGCCGCAGCGATGATTTGCGCCGTCAACTCGCGCTGAGTCCTCGCGAGATCGAGACTGATCAGCTCAACATATGCACCGATATGGCGCATCAGCGCGGGACCCGCCTTGGGCAGTGACCATAAGCCTCGCACTGTCGCCGCCTTGAACTTACGAGCGCCGCGTCGCCAAGATTCCCGCCACCGCACCGACTAGGGCAGCAATGCCTATCGCCTGCCATGGGCTGTCGCGGACATAATCATCCGCGGTGCTGGCCACTGTCTGCGCACGGCGGCGCAGGGAGTCCGCGCTATCGGACAGACTTTGCTTCGTGGCCTCCACGGCACGTTGTACTTTTCCGCGGACGCGAACCACATCGGCGTCTTTGAGATCCGCTATTCGCGCCATGAGATCTTCCACATCGGAAATCAGATTTTTTATCTCGCCGGAGGCGGCCGTTTTGATATCGCTGACGCCTTCGTTGAGGTCGTTCTTCACGCGGCGGCCGGTGGCCCGGGCCGCATCCGCGGTATTGTCAAAATTCGCTTCCATTAACATCTCCTTTGGAACGGCCGGCTTTGGAACTCGCGGCCGAAATAACTCATCTAACCCCTGGCGTGGCACTATGCGGTCGCCCGTGTGACGGAACCATCGGTTCGGCCCTGCGCTGGCTGTAGGATTACCCCCACATGTTAGACTTAGCCGCTTGCAACTCGGGCACTGTACATGAAAATCTTGGGTGAGGAGTTGGGCGACATGGGCCGGTGGTACATAGCGTTACCGCCGATTTTGCTCATTGGCTTTCTCATCGGCCTTTTTTTTACGGCGACCGCCGGACAATCGCGGCTCAATCTAGCCAACGAGCGCGTGCACCGCTCGCAGCTGCGCGAACAGGCGCTCAACGAGTTTGCCGGCCTCATCACCGATGCTGAATCGTCGCAGCGGGGCTACTTACTCACGGGCGAAAGCGCGTATCTCACTCCTTACGCGACGGCGGTGGCCAAGGTGGGCGGCGCGCTTGACCGTTTGCATGATGTCTACGGCACCGACGATGCCGGCAGCGAGTTCAATCAGCTGCGCATGTTGGCCAACAAGGAACTCGCCGAGCTGCAAGACGGCGTGGCGCTTTCGAAAAAGCGCGGCAATGTGCCGGCGGTTACCGTTGCGCGCACCGATGTCGGCCAGCGCACCATGGATTCCATCGACGCCATCATGGCGAACATGCGTAAAGAGGAAGCCGCTGGGGCGGCCGCCGCAGATGCCGAGTGGCAGCGAGATTTTCGCCTCTCCAGATGGCTGTCCGCTGCCGGCGCCGTTCTGAACATCGGTCTGGTGTTGCTGGCGATTAGGCTGGTGTACAGCGACATGCGCCGACGTGCCCGTCAGGCAGCGGCCTTGCGCGAACAGAAAATGCAGTTGGAAAGAGAAGTTGCCGCGAGAACCCGCGAATTGACGGCGCTCTCGACTCATTTGCAGGGCGTGTCGGAACAGGAAAAATCCGCGCTGTCGCGCGAACTGCACGATGAGCTTGGCGGGCTGTTGGTGGCCGCTCGCATGGACCTGTCGTGGCTCCAACAGCGCATGCCGACGGCGGATCCTGCCATCGAACAACGATTCAAGCGCATTCATGATTCGTTGAGCGCCGGCGTGGATTTGAAACGCCGCGTGGTCGAGGAGCTTCGTCCCACTCTGCTCGACAACATGGGATTGTTTACGGCAATTCGATGGCAATTCAAAGAAACCTGCCGCCGAACCGGCCTGCGATGTACGGAGGCCATTCCGGAATTGGAAATGAAATTCAGCCCCGATGCGGCCATCGGTGTATTTCGCATCGCGCAGGAAGCCCTGACCAATATTTTGAAACACGCCGAAGCAAAATGCGCGGATCTGTCCATCACCATTGCGGCGGACACCTTCACCTTGCGCATTAGCGATGACGGCAAGGGCATCCCCAGCATCGCCCCCGGTACCAGCACATCCCACGGGTTGGCCTCGATGCGCCACAGAATCGCCGGACTGGGCGGTATCGGCGATGTTCGAAGAGGGGATGTGGGCGGTACCGTCGTTACGGCGACCATCCCCTTGAGCAGAATGCTCATCCCGGAAAACGAAGGAGGCGTGCCGGTGCCCGCCTCCCGCGTCACTGCTTTGAAGAAAGCTAAAGCCTAGAGGCGGAGCGCGGCGCAATCGCCGAGCCATTGTCGCCGCCGATCACTACTTCGACGCGGCGGTTCAATTGCCGCCCGCCCGAGTCGTTGTTGCTGGCGACGGGATACGCCTTGCCATACCCCTCGGTGCCTATCCGCGAAGGCTGCACACCGCGGTTTATCAGCGCCGTCTTCACCGCATCGGCGCGCCGCTGCGACAGGTCTTCGTTGTACGCGTCGGTGCCGACGCTGTCCGTGAAGCCGTCGATTTGAACGCGCCGGTCCGGATGTTCGACCAGGAACTGCGAAAGCTGGTCGAGCTTGCGGCCCGCACCGGATTTGAGTTCTGACCTACCGGTGTCGAACAACACATCGCCGATCGTGATGACCAGTCCGCGCGGCGTCGGCGTCGCCTTGAGCGCATCCAGTTCCGCTTGGACCCGCGCCGTCTCCTCATTGGCTTGGTCGCGCTGGCTCAAGGCCACCTGCGCCACCGCCCTCGAGTTCGCAGCCGCCGACTTGGCATTCTCCGCCTCGCGCGTGCGTGCCGCGAGCATGATTTGGTCGCGCTCGATCTGGCCGGCCGCTACCCGCGCATCGTCCGCCTTGGCGCTGGCGTGTGCCTGCGCAAGCCGTGCATTCTGCGTCGCCAGATATGCCGGCTGGTCAACTTGGGCATCCCTATGATGCATGTTTGCCTCTTCGGCAATGCTCAAGTCCTTCCTTGCTTGGTCTAGATCCAGTGGCGCGTACTTGTTGACGTTAGGATCCGCTTCGGCGGTCCGCACCGCAGAGCGCGCAGACTCCAGGGCCGCATTCGGCTGCGGCATCGAGACGCACGCTCCGAGTGCCAGCGCCAAGCCAATACCTGTAAATAATTTTGCTTTCATGACTGACATCCTCTTAATTGGTACTGCGCTGGGATTCTTGCCGCAGCGCTTGCAGACTTGCGTCGAACTCGGTGGCCGCCTTGTGCGCCCTGTGCTGCTGCGCCGTCGCTTCAGCCAGTTGCGCGTCCACATCCGCTTGTTCCGCCATCTGCGTCGCAATCTGCTTGTTGTGGTCCGCAATCGCCTTTTCCGCGCGCGCTAATTTTTCGCGCGCCGTTTGCATTTCCACGGGGGCGAGTTCCGGCGCCCCGGCTTGTTCAGCACGCTGCACCGAGGACTTCGCAACCGCAATCTTCTCGTTGGGAACCGGATCTGCCGCCATGGCCGCGGCACTTAAGCCGAATAACGCGCACAGGCTTGCTCCCTTGGCCAATTTTGATAAACCTAGATACATGTTCTACTCCTCTGGATGTCGCGGCAAAAACCGGCGGACCTTAATCCGAGGAGTCCACAGGTGCCGCCTTGAATTTAAAATCGGGTCACCTTGCATTCACGGGATAGTTGCCTCATTTGCACCCCTTTAAATTTTAAGGCCGTAAAAGAAGGAGCAACATGCGTGCCAACTCGATAAGCGGCGCTCGCGCCATCGCTGACTGAGTTTGGCGACAGGCGTTTTTTTGCGGAAGATTTGGATGTAGAAATTGCCGGACCGCGTGGAAGACATTACGTGAATGTCGGACGGACAATGACAGCTTCAAAGGCTAAATACTCATCGAGGTTGCGCATTCGTCGCTTGCGCAAATGCCGAGGCGATGGGAAATGCAGCGCCTATGTGCGCTAGCGCACTAATGCTTGGCGAGGTGCGCTTCGCAGATCTCGTGCAAGACTTCGGGAAGCCGGCCGTAGTCGCGGGCCTTGTCCAAGAAATGCGTTGCGCCGAGCGCGATCGCCGCATTCTTGTACTCCGGCAGATCGTAGTTGGTCAGTACGATGATGCGGGGCTTTTGCGCGGTGGTGGCAAGCGCGCGCATCACGCCGAAGCCGGTGCCCTGTTTAAGGTGCAGGTCCAAGATGATGACATCGACTGCATCGCGCTTGACGGCCGCCAGCGCGGCGGCCTCCGTGTCCGCCGTGCCGATCAGCTCCACGTCGGAAATTTGCCGGATCGCCTCGGTCAAACGTTCGGTCAAGACTTTGGAGTCTTCGACCAGCAATACCCGCAATGAGCGAACCATCAACATGTCGCTCTAATAAATCGCAAGTCGAAAGGGCTGCGCACGATTCGTCACTTACTGAATCAGCCCATTGCGCAGCGCATAGGAGGTGATGTCTGCGTTTGCGGTGAAACTCATTTTCTCCAAGATCCGGCTTCGATAGGTGCTGACGGTCTTTACGCTCAAGCTCAATTCATTGGCGATGTCCGAGACGCCGCGGCCGGCCGCCAGCTTACAAAAGATTTGGAATTCGCGCGTAGACAGCCGCGCGTGCAACGGCTTGTCCGGATCGCCGTCCAGATCCGCCACCAGAATTTCCGCAAGTGCCGCGCTCACGTAGCGCCGCCCCGACAACACGGTGCGCACCGCTTTCATGAGCTCTTCCGGGGCGCTGTCCTTCGATAGGTATCCGCTGGCACCTGCGCGCAGCACATTGACGGCATATTGCTGCTCGGGCAGGCCGCTCATGACGAGAACCCTGACGTTGGGGTGCCCGGTTTGAATATGCCTCAAAATATCCAGCCCGCTGCGGTCCGGCATGTGAATATCCAGCAGCACCAAGTCCCACTCGGATTCGCGCAGCGCGTCCAGGGTTTCATTGCCGCTCGCGGCCTCTCCCACGGCATTGATGGTCGAATCTGCTTCCAGGAACTGCTTGAATCCGGCTCGGACTACCGCATGATCGTCTGCGATCAATACTCTTGACACTTTTGGTTCCCCTTGCGAGGCGCGTAACTTAGGAGTTCGCGCATTCTTGGCTTTGTGAATAACCGTTGAGCTTGTTATACAGAGTCTTGAGGCTGCAGCCCAGCGCATCGGCGGCGCGGCGCTTGTTGCCTTTGAAATAGTCCAGCGTTGCCTCGATCAGCGAGCGCTCCATGTCGTGGATGCGGGAACCGACGCGAATATCCAGTCGGCCGCGATCGGCCGGATAGCCGATATTGGCGTGGTCCGCGGATGCGCCCCCCGCTACGGCGTCGCCGCTGCGCGCATTGCCGTTTTGAATCAGGGGCGCGAGCTCCAAAACACTGTCGCCGAGAATGAAAGCCCGCTCAATGCAATTCTTGAGCTCGCGCACATTGCCCGGCCAGGAATGCTGCTTGAGCGTCATTCGGGCATGCGCGGACAAGCGTTTTTGCGTCATCGCCTGTGCATTGAGCTGCGAGAGGAAATGATTCGCCAACAGTTCGACGTCATCGCCGCGGCTGCGCAGCGGCGGCATGTCGATGGGGAATACCGCCAAGCGGTACAGCAAATCCTCGCGCAATTGGCCGGCCTGCACCGCCGTCAACGGACAACGGTTGGTGGCGGCAATCACCCGCACGTCGCAGCTATATTCGATGCTGGCGCCGACCCGATAAAACTTGCGCGATTCGAGCACGCGCAGCAATCGCGTTTGCATCTCCAGGGGCATCTCTGTGACTTCGTCCAGCAACAGCGTGCCGCCATGGGCGCGTTCGAAGACGCCGGCGTGGGCGCGCACGGCGCCGGTGAAACTGCCTTTTTCGTAGCCGAACAACTCGGCCTCGATCAATCCCGCCGGGATGGCACCGCAATTGATGGCGATGAACGGCTTGGCGCGGCGCGCGCTGCACTCGTGGATCATCCGCGCCGCCAGTTCCTTGCCGGAACCGCTCTCACCGGTCAACAGAATGCTGGCCTCGGTCGGGCCCACACGTTCGATCAGTCGAAACACCTCTTGGATGGCCGCGGAGTTCCCCAACAAGGAAGAAGTGGCCTCGGCCGAGATCGGAGGGGCTGCGGGACGCTCGGAAAAGCTGTAGCTGACAGTATTCATTCAAAAATCTCCTGCTGGGCGCGCTCGTGTAATCGTTACACGCAACACGGGTCAATTTGTAACCTGTGCAGCCTGGTGTCGCCAGGGCTGGGGGCTGATCCTCGGCTCGGAATTCGCGCTGCCTCATGTCAGTGTTTGTCTGACACGCGACCGTAGGTAACTGACAATAAAGGAGTTTTTGAGCTTAACTCGACTGCAACCGGTCGATCGCCTGCACAGAAATGAGAGGAAGGACACGATGGCACATCCTATGCACTCTGAAATGCGGCACCGCAGCGCCAGCAGCTGGTGAACTGCGGCTCGAGCTGCTCCCCGCACTGGGCACAGGTCCAAGGAGGGCCCGACGGTGCCGTGGCCGCCTTCGCGAGCGCGCGCAGTGCGGCCGATTCGAACGTGTCCTCGACCATCAACTCCGGCCAGGTTTCCAGCATGGGCAAATCACCCAGGGCACCGGCCAAATATTGATTGCGCAGTTCGCTCTCGATGCCTGCCGCGGTCAGCACGT
>JAQGOD010000313.1 GCA_028293775.1 Gammaproteobacteria bacterium | reverse complement strand
CAAGTCATTGAGAAATGCCAGCTGTTCGGTGGGATACCACGTCAAATGAGAAAGATGCGCAGCAAAATGCACCGCGTGCTGGCCGGTGCCGCTGCCGATTTCCAGCACCTGCATGCGATCGGCAAAGGCGCTGCGCAACACGGCGAGAATCGGAGCCTTGTTTCGCTCGCAAGCTTCGGAAAAGGGCAGCATACTGAGGAGGGATTTTAGCGCACTCCTGACTTCGCTATTCAAACAAGCGTTCTTTGGCTACAGTAGCGCCCCGTTTCAAGTCCTCCAGGAGATAATGCGATGGCGACCTTGTATGACTTTTCCATTCCGGCATTGACGCGCGGATTGACCAACATGTCGGCGATTCTGGATAAAGCGGCCGCTCATGCGACGGCAAAAAAACTGGACGCCACCGTGCTCGCACAGACGCGTTTATACCCCGACATGCATCCCTTGAGTCGCCAAGTGCAAATCGCCTGCGATACGGCCAAAGGGGCCGCAGGAAGGCTGGCTGGGGTGGAAATACCGAAGCACGAAGATACTGAAACGACTTTGCCGGAACTCAAGGCTCGCATTGCAAAGACTTTGGACTTTCTGAAAACCATTACCGCGGATAAAGTGCCGAGCGACGAAAGCCGAGCCATCGAGATCAAATTTCCGAATGGCTCGTGGAAATTTACCGCCTCAAGTTACATCATCGATTTCGTACTGCCGAATTTTTACTTCCATGACAGCATGGTCTACGCGTTGTTGCGCAAGAGCGGCGTTGAATTGGGTAAAGGGGATTTTCTGGGCGCTATCCAGTAACCGCGTGGGTCACGCGAGTTGATCGACGAGTTGCTCGACGCGAGTAAATAACGCCTCCTCGGTACGCGCGATGTGAGCGAAGCGCAGTTTGAGCGGTCCGTCCAGACGGTATTCCTTGGCCTTGCCCTGGACGAGCTTGAGCACGCGTTTCGGATCGATCTTGTGGTGCTCCTCAAAGAGGATGTAGCCGTTGCTGGCGCCGGCATCGATCTTGCGAATGCCAAGTGATGCGGCCCGAAGCTTGAGGTAAGTCGCGCGGAACAAGGACTGGGCATAGGGCGGTATCGGGCCGAAGCGGTCGATCATCTCGACTTTCAGCTCGTCGAGCTCTTCGGACGAGGGGGTGCTCGCGATGCGCTTGTACAGCATCAGCCGCAAATGCACGTCCGGCACATAGTCCTCCGGAATGAGAACGGGGACATGCAGCTCGACTTCGGGACCCGCGTCCATTGGCCGTTCCAGATCCGCTTGTTTGCCGGCCTTGAGCGCCGTGACCGCACGCTCCAACAGTTCCATGTAGAGGTTGTAGCCGATCTCTTGGATCTGCCCGCTCTGCTCGTCGCCTAATAATTCGCCGGCGCCGCGGATCTCCAGATCGTGCGTGGCGAGCGTGAAGCCGGCGCCAAGCTCTTCCAGGGATTCGAGCGCCTCGAGGCGCTTGATGGCATCTGCCGTCATGGCCTTGCGCGGCGGGGTGATGAGATAGGCGTAGGCACGGTGATGCGAGCGTCCGACTCGGCCCCTTAACTGATGAATCTGCGCCAACCCAAATCGGTCCGCGCGATCGATGACGATGGTGTTCGCCGTCGGGACATCGATGCCGCTCTCGATGATGGTCGTGCAGACCAGCACGTTGAAGCGCCGATGATAAAAATCCAGCATCAGCTGTTCGAGTTCGCGTTCGCGCATCTGGCCGTGACCCACGGCGACGGTCGCCTCCGGCACGAGCTCGCGAATGGCTTGCGCCGTTTTTTCAATGGTCTCGATGGTGTTGTGCACGTAGTAAATTTGGCCGCCGCGGCGAATTTCGCGCAGCGCCGCCTCGCGTACCACCGTCTCATTCCACTCCAGCACAAAGGTCTTCACCGCCAGGCGTTCGGCAGGAGGCGTGGTAATCAAGGATAAATCGCGCAAACCGCCCATCGCCATATTGAGCGTCCGAGGGATGGGAGTCGCAGTGAGGGTGAGCACGTCCACTTCGGTTCGCAGAGCCTTTAATTTCTCCTTGTCACGCACGCCGAAGCGATGTTCCTCATCGATTACCACCAATCCGAGGTCTTTGAAGCGCACCTTTCCCTGCAGCAGCTTTTGCGTCGCAATGACGATATCCACTGTGCCTGCCGCGACGCCGTTGATTATCGTGGCGGCTTCTTTGTTAGTGCGAAAGCGCGACAGGCTTTCGATGCGAACCGGCCAGTCCGCAAACCGGTCCACGAACGTCGTGTAATGCTGTTGGGCAAGCAAAGTCGTGGGCACCAAAACAGCTGCTTGCTTGCCCGCCTGCACGGCGATGAACGCGGCACGAAGCGCCACCTCGGTTTTGCCGAAACCCACATCGCCGCAGATCACCCGATCCATCGGCTTGTCGGATTTCAGGTCCGCGATGACTTGTTCAATTGCCGCGGCTTGATCGGCGGTTTCCTCGAAGGGGAATCCTGCCTGAAATGCGCGATATTCGGCTTCCACTGCCAGCATGCGCGCGCCTTGCCTGGCGGCGCGGCGCGAGTACAAATCCAGCAGTTCGGCTGCGACATCGCGAATGCGCTGAGCCGCCTTGCGGCGCGCCTTTTGCCACTGCTCGCCGCCGAGCTTATGCAGCGGTGCGGTTTCCGCCGGAGCCCCCGTATA
>JAQGOD010000305.1 GCA_028293775.1 Gammaproteobacteria bacterium | reverse complement strand
GCCCTTAGCGCCAGAGGTATCGAGGCACCGCGGCCCGGCCGCGCCGCACTAAGCTCATGCCGGCTTGTCCTCGCAGCTCGGCGGCACCGAATCCTTTTGCGACTTGATCGGGATGGTCCCCAGCTCGATGCCATAGTCCGCCTTGATCGGCTTGGCGTGAAAAATACTGAAAAAGGCACTCACGATGTTGGCGGACCAGGTGGGAATGGCCCAGCCGAGCCCGTACTTCAGCGACAGATCGAAAATCGCCGAGCGGCAGGTGTAGCCGACGAGGCTGGTCTGCGCATCGGAGCCTCGCGTGATTCCCACGCTGGTGTTGATGCTGGCGTACGGCCCTACGACCAGTCCCAGCCCTCCGAGGCCGACGATGAGTTTCCCGCCGTAGCCCAGAACGAGGCCATTTACGCCGAGCGATACGCCGCTCAAGGAATTTGCCAGATTTTGGCTGACCTCGATGACCAGGGGCGCCTCGCCGGTCGCCTTTCCGTTGACGATGCCGCCCATGACAGTGCCGCCGATCTTGTATTCGCCGTTCGCTCTGATCACCGCCTGCTTGGCGGCAAAGAGGGTCTGCACGAGGGCGCTTTGATGAAACGTCGCGGAGAATGGCAAGACCGTCGCAAGCGGAAACGATATGTCGACGGGGATGGCGAACACTCGATCGACATTTTTAAAATCGCCGCTGGTCCCGCCCTCTATCCCCACATCGAGACCCCCGACTCCCTGCAGTTCCACGGTTGCGGTGTTGACCCCGCCGCGGGTGATATCGAGGTGAAAGCGGAATCTGGGGTTGTCCAGCCGCAGCCTGGCATGGGCATCGAAGCGCATTCCATTGGTCAGCGGATAGTGGATGTTGGCACCTAACCCGTTTCTCACATCAGGGACAATTGAAAAGCCCCCAAGCAGCACGGCGGCGATGTCGGCGGCGGTGCTGCTATTGGCGCCTGTGTTCACGTAGCGAAAGTCACGGGTAAAGCCCGAGCCGCCGCAGCCGCTCTCGTTGGTGTCGGACACCGGACGAGCATCGAAGTAGGCCGTTTTGATCATTGCATATCGCTGCGCTGGCATGCCGTCCGCCGCCGGAGCAACGCAGGGCGCCGTGTGGCGCTGCTCCGTTCCCAGCGGCCGCAGCTCACCGTCGCGGGATAGGGCATACACTTTTATTCTGGCCTTTTCGAAATGGCCTGGATGCGGGATGTTCGCTTCCTTACTATCGGGTGCGTCGCGATCGAGGTACGTGCCCGGGTAATCAGGCGGCGCGACGTACACCAGCATATTGGCCGGATCCAGCGTGCCGCTATAATTTATATGCGCCTCTTTGATCACATCGGTGAGTTCCATCGGCCCAAGGGTCACGTCGAGTTCGCTGCCTTTGCGCTCCACTTTGAGCACGCGCCCCACCACGCGCCCGGTGGCGAACAAAATCTTATCCACTGCAATTTGCGAGGCCCCCTGCGCCGCGGCGTCGATGGTCCACGTGAATCCATCGGAACTCTGCGCGCGTATCGCCTCGGCGCCGTGCTCCATGACGATCACGTCGGGCTGATATTCCACTTCCTTGTTCAACGTGGGAGATACGCCGTAGAGCCGCTCGGCTTGGCTCAAGTTCTGTTGCGTACCCGCGGTTTTCGCAGCACCATCGGTCGATTGCGCTGAGCGCTTGCACCCGCCCGAAAGTCCCGCGCAAACCAGCGCGGCGACGCCGATCCACGGCAACAATTTAGGAACCTGCATGGTCTAGCGGCCGTGTTCCTGGAAAGCCCTCATCATCGGGTTTTCGACTTTGGCAAAGCCGGCGGGCACGTCCCACGTGGATGCGGGAATGGCCGTGTGGCGAACTTCAGTGACTTCGCTGCCAGTCGTCATTTTCGACATGCCGGCATCAACCGTGGAGGAACTCGCCACCGGAAAGCCCGGGATACTTTTCATCTTTTCAGCGAAATCCGCGCCCGCCTTCGCCGTGGGTCCAAAGCCGCTCATCGACTTGCGCATCGACTCCTTGAACTCACCGAGCGCCGCCCAGCTCTGCACCGGAAATTTAAGTTCGTTGGTGACGCATTCGGTCATGGTCATCATCCCGCCCATGCTGATGCTCCACTCCTCACAGGCGAAGCCGGCCACTTTGCGCGACACGCCGGTTTTCTTGACTTCGGTCGAGGTGGCCATGGACTGGCTCATCCCCTGCATCATTGCCATGGCCTGCTTCACCTTGGGATCGTTCATTTTCTCGGCCATTTTCGCTTGCATGGCTTCCATATCTTGCTTGGTCACCTCGTAATAGGTTTTCTTTTTGTCGTCGATGTTGGTCATCACGCCGGTCTTCAGATTGATGATGATGTCGGTTCCACCCGCGTGCGAAGTGCGGATGTGGTCGCCCGAGACGTAATTCGTTTCGATTCCGGCAGGCTTGCCGTTGGTAGTGACGTTCGAGATGACGGTCAGATCGTCGGCGTGGCCGGTGGTCGCGGCAGCACAAGCCAGGATGCAGATACTCAGCGAGAGGATGGGCTTCATGATATTCCTTGGGTGTATCGAAGTAGGGATGGTCATTGCCGCGTCAGCTCGACACGCCGATTGTGGGCACGGCCGGCCAGCGTCGCGTTGGTGTCCCGCGGCGACGCAGCGCCGTGGCCCGCCGTGGTCAGTCGCTTTTCGGCAATTCCGCGCTCCACGAGCGCCGTGCGCACGGCCGCGGCGCGCCGCGCGGAGAGATCTTGGTTCCGAGCGTCGCCGCCGATGTTGTCGGTGTGGCCTTCCACGTTCAGCACCCACTCGGGATGGCTGTTCATGACCGCCGCGATCGTGTCCAGTAGCGCGTTGGATGTCGGCTTGATGGTGGCGCTGTTGAAGTCGAAATAGAGGCCATAGATGACGGCGCGCCGCTCGGCGTTCAATTCGCTTTCAAGCGTCCTTGCGGCATCGGGGGCCGGAAACTCGATGCGCACGATTTCGAGTTTGTCCTTGCCGAATGTCCAACGCAGCGTCAGCGCATTCTTCGGATCATCCAGGATGTACCACTCCACCGGCACGGAGCCGCCCTCCTGAACGAAATTGCCTTTCACATGCCAGGCAGACAGCGACACCAAGGAATTGTTGACGATCATCGGGTACGGGATGGGCTTGGCTTCCACCGCTTCGATGCTGCCGGTTGCGCTCAAGTAAGCCCCAGCAGCACCCTTCTCATCGTTTCCCGGCAGCAATCCCAACACCCCGCTCAATAAACCTCCCAGTCCTCCCGCCCGGCCATCAAGCGTCACCGTGGCTTTTCCCTTGGAACGCAGGTCCGCAATCACGGTCGCAGACGTGCCCATGGCGGTGGTGCCCGCGAACTCTTGCTCGCCGCTCGAGAACAGATACTTGTAGGTTCGGGCTGAATTTAAGTCCTCGGCAAGCACGTTGCGATTGAAACTGACCGGCGTCGGTTTGCCGCCGGCCGGATCGGGCAGATCCGCGCTGGTGGTCAGATGCGTCGCACCCTCCTCGTCGATCCCTTCAATCGTCAGGGTCGACTCATAGTCGCCTTGGCGCTCATCGACGGCGCTGATGAGGGTCAGTCCTTTAATGAGCGGGACCGACGTGGCGGGGCCGGCTGCAACCGCAACGCAGAAGAGAACCGCGAATACGCTTGCCAGCCATGAGCTTCTGTTCATAGCTTTGAGAGTACTTTGGTGGCCAGCGCGATACCGATGGCACGCGCCTGGGTTTCATAGCCGGTGCCCTGCTTCTTGCTGGACGCATTGATCACCGCCATCGCGCCCTGCACATCATCGGGCGGCTTGAGGCCCACCATGAGCGGATCGGTCTTCTCGACTGCCTGCAGTTCCTTCAATGCCTGCAATTGCTCTGGGGAACCCAACTTGGCTTCCGTGATCTTGTCGTACGCCGCATAACCGGCCGCCAACTGCAGATTGGGCGGCGTGATCGTAATCACCAGGTCGCCGCGGCGAACATAGAGCACTGACATCGCACCGAAGAATGCCTCTTCACCCAGATTAGGCACATCTTCAGGCGCACCACCGAGCATGCCGGTGGCTTTACGCGCGCCGCTCATGGCGAGCTGCGAGTCATTCTCTCTTTCGATGCCGATGGTGACTTCGATGCCGACGACGGCGGTCTTGTAATCCATGTCGGTGGCTGCGCCCTCGACCGAGGTCACCGTATTCCCCAGTATCGCTCCGACTTCCTCTTTGGTTAGGAGCGGGGCTGCGGAACGCGCCGCATCACCGGGTGCCTTCCCGCAGGCTACCAGGCAAGTCAGGGTTAGTAAGCCCAACGCCATGGCGCGCGTAACGAATACGCCTCCG
>JAQGOD010000277.1 GCA_028293775.1 Gammaproteobacteria bacterium | reverse complement strand
CGGTGTCCTTCGTTCTCCTTGGCCTCACCGGGCTCAACATCACGTTCGGGAAAATCATCCTGCTGCCGCTCATGGGGGCGGATGCATTCAGCAACGTTGCCCAAGCTGCTAAGTATATTCACAACTTTGTCAGCTTTTCCTTTGTGCTCGGCTTGATCTTGATCATCAGCCTCTGGCTTAAAGACAATATTCCGCGACAGGTGGACATTGACTGGTTTAAACAGGGCGGCGGTTTCATCAAATCCAAGCATGCGTCCGCCGGACGCTTCAATGCCGGCGAGAAACTCGTTTTTTGGTTTGCCTTGGCGGCAGGCGCCGCTGTAATCGTCTCGGGATTGGTGCTGCTATTTCCGTTCTACGGAACGAACATTGCGGATATGCAGGTCGCCCAAGTGGTGCATGCCATCATCGCGGTTCTGTTCGTTGCCGTGATCATTGCTCACATCTACATCGGAACATTGGGAATGGAGGGGGCATTCGAGGCCATGGGTACGGGCGAGGTGGACCTCAACTGGGCCAAGGAGCACCACGATTTATGGTTCGCAGAAAAGCAAGCTAAAGAAAATATCGCGCAGCCCCCGGCGACGTCCGCGCAATCCATGCGCTGAGTGCCCGTCTCGAAAGAAGTCGTTCACGCTTCGTCTTCCGCCGGCTTCCCCTCGTCTCGCTCGCGCAGATAGTCATCGGTCGTGCGCACGGGAGCGCGCGGCGGTGCATAAGGGTCGAAATTTTCCTCCGTGACAAAGGCAACGCGGCAGTCGTCGCACATCTTGATAAGATCGAGACGCTTCGAATCTTTATACATCCAATGCTGACCTGCCAACTTCGCCGTCACCCGTTCGATGGTACTCCTCACGCCAAAAGCCTTACCGCAGCGGATGCAGCAGAACGGCTGCTCCGCTTTGATGGTTCGCGCGGACGTGGTTTCGGGGCGGAAGTCGAGCTGGGGCTTTAGCGTAATGACCTTCTCCGGACAGGTCGCTTCGCATAACCCGCATTGTATGCAGGCAACTTCGGTGAAGCGCAGCATCGGCTGATCGGCGTTGTCGGACAAGGCGCCGGTCGGACAAGCAGAGACACAGGCCAGGCAGAGCGTACAGCCTGCAACATCGATGTCCACCGAGCCGAATGGAGCGCGCGGAGGAAGGACCAGCACATCGACCGGAGCGGGCGCTACCCGATGAAGTTCGCGCAGAACAAGCCGCAATACACCTTGTTTGTCCCCGCCTAGGGCTAAAAAACTCGACGTACGCGGCGCGGACCCCATCTCGGGAATAGCCGCCAACGTCGACACCAAGGTGTCCGGATCGTCAGTCTCGATGGTCGCGACCCTTCCTACGCCGAAGCCGAGTCCGCCGAGGATGGGTTCCGCGAGCGCCAATGTTCTGCTCAACCCCGACACATCGTGGCGTGCTCGACCTCGCAACAGAAACCGCAACGCCGACGCGCCGAAGATGAAAGCGGCGGCAATGGTTTCAAGACCCACCTGCGTGATCTCATTGACGGCGAAGGGCAGCACCCGTGCGGGCAACCCCTCTTCCGATCGCGCCAGCGCATCAATGAGGGGCGCCCCATGCGGCTCATCGTGGACCAGCACAATCGCGTGTTCGCCGCCCGCGCGGGCGTAGGCCAGCAGCAAGGTGCGCAGCTTTCGCATCAGCGCATCCGAGGGCGGCACCGTGTAGGACGCGGCTCCCGTGGGACAGGCAGAGGCGCATTGGCCGCAGCCAGCGCATATGTTCGGGTCGATCATGACGTGATCGCCGGCCGGGGCGATGGCGCCGGCCGGACAAAGATCGAGACAGCGAGTGCAGCCGGTTTTATGCGAGCGCGAATGAGCACAGAGTTGTTCGGTAAACGTGATGTATCGAGGCTTTTCGAAGGTGCCGATGAGATCGCGCGCCTTCAACACGGCCTCTAGCATTCCTGCCTTATCGCCGGGATGGGCGCGCAAATATCCATCGCGCAAATCCCCCGCGGAGAACAGGGCGATCTTGCCCGACAGGTCGAGAATGATGTCGCAGTGAGACCGCGCGCCATCGCGCGAAGCGCCGAATGACACTGTCTCGCCCGTGGATGGCTCGGGTTGCGCAAAGTCATCGACCGTGATTTCGAACGCTCCCAAATGGCCCTTGGCCGACCGAATCGCTCCTCGCGCTACCGGAAAGCCGGGCCCCGGGGAGCCGGCCCCCGGGGAGCCGGCCCCCGGAAAGGCACTTCTGCGCTGCGTTATCGCCGCTGCAGGCGGTGTGAGGAGGACGGTAACGTCTAGGTACTCCTCGAGCAAATCGCCGGCTTCAATGGCGTGCTCATCGCAACCATAGATGAGCACCACGCCTTCGCTCTTGAGCACTACGACGGGTACCTCGGGCATGGGCTCCGCCGCAGCCGCGAGAAGCGCGGCCTCTCGAGGCCCGGCCTTTCGAGGCCGGGCCTCGCTGGATAGATCGTTCATCGTTGGTCACTCATGTTTTTCCCGCACTGATGTTCGAGCTATTGATCAACGTCGATCAGAGCCTATTATATTCCCTGGCGGCGTCACAAACGTTGGAGGTAGCTGTGAGGCTTCTGAAGACCATTCGGATGGACCCGTCGGACACATTTGTGTTCGAGAATGCGGCCGCTCCCGGAGAATGGGCAGTGTCCGGAGCATTCGTGTTTGCCCGGCTCGATCCGGCCACACTGGCTGGCAAGGCACGCGCCGCGTTTCGCGGCGGTTTTCTTGGGCTGGACTCGCTTGGCTGGTCAACGCTGGCGCAGATCGTCGAGGCGAGCGAGCAGGACCGCGTTATGGCCACCGACGTGCTGACAAGACACCTTGTCGAATTTTTCGGCGCGCCCGACCTGGCGACGGCGCGTCCCGCAGCCGAGGAGGAGATGGCCTTCGCTGCCTCGCTGAGCGATCACCCTGCGGGAAGGCTGATTGCCGTATCGCGCCGCTATGAAGATGGGGCAACGCGCGAAGTGTTTCGCACCCTGTCTGCGCGCGGTTCGACGGGGCCGATCCGTTTCATCGGTGTGCCGGATGGCGCAATCGGAGATGAAGTTGAGTGAATCGCGCGACTTCTGGCTGTCCTGCGGCCATCATCTCCTTGATCGCGACGATAGCGGGAAACTCCCCGTGACGGACGAATTCCTGAAAGTCTATCTGGCACGGCCCGAACTCGCCCCACCGCCGAATGCCTGCGCCGCGGAGCGCGCGATCCATCGCGCCCTACTGGCCGACCCGCGGCACCTGATCGAGCCAGTGCAAATATCATCGATCGTCGATATCGATGCGCGCGAAAACTGGGACCTGATGATCGCGTGGCGAGATCAACTTGTCCAACACACGACTCTGGAGGCGGCGTATCTCGACATCGTCGCGCGCGCCCGCCAATTTCCGCCTATTTTTATCAACCAACTCGTGCAGGTAATCCTACGCAATCTGCTGGACGGCACCCCCGATGCTTTCGTACTGCGCGCGGCGGAGCTGTTCTTTCGGCCTCAGAAGCTAGCCCTGCAGGACGGGCTGCTGATCTCTGCGGACGAAGAAACCCTTGCCGGTTTGGGCGCCCCGCCTTTCTCGCCGCTAGCCTCGCTACTGGGATTGTCGACAGGCACCGAAATGGCTACGTTGAGCGAGGCTAACGCCGCCACCTATTGGGAGCGCAGCGACCTGTTCGATTTAGCGCTGGATCTTACCGCCGGACGTCCCGGACTCGCCGCACTGGGTGAAGTCATCCGACGCTGGGTATCGCATTTGCTGGCGGTCGAAGTGGACGTCATTCCCGTGACCGAACTGCGCGACGTGGCGTTAAGATGGTATGTTGGTCTTGATTCCGAAGCGACGCGCATGGGTGATGCGCTGTGGGCCGGCGAACGGCTGGACGACGCTACTCAGGCGCGGCTGGTGGGTTTATATCAGCTCAATTTCGTCGACGCCGCCGACATGGACGAAGAGATCACCGGTGCACCGACGTATCTGATAATGGCCATGACGAAAGAGAAGGGTCTGCGATTGAAGCCGCA
>JAQGOD010000269.1 GCA_028293775.1 Gammaproteobacteria bacterium | reverse complement strand
TTCAATGGCGGACGATGGAAGCGCGAATTCCCGCAGCAGTTCCGCAAGGGAATCGGCAAATCGTGGATCCAGCAGTTGGCGTGGCGAAATATTGATTGCAACCCGGGCCCCGGGCCACCCGCCGTGGTGCCAGTGTGAGGCGGCCTGAATGGCGGCCCGCAGTACCCACTTGCTGATATCAGTAATGAGCCCCGACTGCTCTGCGACGGCAAGAAACTCCCCCGGCGTAGCAAGCCGGCCGTCCGGCATGCGCCAGCGTATGAGTGCCTCGACGATTTCAACCCGCATCGTGGCTAAATCGACTTCCGGCTGGTAGACGAGTTCAAATTCGCCGCGCTCGAGGGCTCGGCGCAGCCCCTGCTCTATATCAAAGCGCGCTGCTGCCGATTCGATCAGTTCAGGAGTGAACACCGCGAGCCGGCTGCGGCCCAATTCCTTCGCGTGGAATAGTGCCGAATCGGCCGCACGCAATAGCTCGTCGGCGCCGGATCCATGCTCCGGAAAGATGCTTGCGCCGACACTCACACAGACGCTGAACTCCCGATCGTCCACCGATAGCAGCTGCTGGAATGCCTGAACAAGGCGCAGGCCCGTCTCATGAATCGCGCGCTCGGATTCGGCATTCTCATATACCAATGTGAATTCATCGCCGCCCAACCGCGCCACAAACCCTAAGCCATCGGCGAATTCTTCCAGACGATTGGCCACGCTCATGAGCACGCGATCGCCAAGGCCATGTCCAAGGCTGTCATTGAAATTCTTGAAGTTATCGACGTCGAGAAAATAAATTCCCAGACGGCGATTCTCTCGGGCCGCCCGCTCAACCGCATTGTCCAGCAGCGTCGACAAATGTCGCCGGTTCGGCAGCGACGTAAGAGGATCCTGCTGCGCGAGAACTTGCAGCTTGTGTGTTCGTTCGAGTACTGCCTCCTCGAGCGTTTCTGCGTGAACTCGGCGGGCTGCGTGCGCGCTCGCGATCCTGGCTGCCATGTCATTGAAGGCCTCGGCCAACGTATCCAGTTCCCGAATGCCGCCCCGAGGAACCTGAACTTGATGGTTGCCGGCTCCGAGAGTGCTCGTACCCCTTAACATCCGACGCACCGGACGGACAACACTGCGCACCGTCAGGATCGATATGGCCGTGACTAAAGCCAAGACTATGGCTGTGACCGCAGCCATCAAATCGCGCGCATGATGATCCACACGCGTGATGGCGGTTTCGGCCATGAGCTCATCGGGCGATGGTGCCCTTTGGGACGGTGCAAGCAAGGGTGCAAGCGCAGGTTCAACTGCAGGCGGCGGCGGAGACGACGATCGCCTTTGGCGCAGCGTAGGCTGGTGCGCTTTGGAGCCCACGGTGCTGATCGCGGCAAACAGGGAGCCGTGGTTCTGAGAAAAACGATGAATTGCATCGTTATAGCTAGCGTTGAGCGCAGTTAAGCTCAGTCGCAGCGCAACGAGCTCATCGAAATCCGCCTTGGTGTCCTTGACCCACTCTGCCCCCTCAGCACTGGTCAATCGCGTTTCGTTGCTTGCAAGGGTCGCTACGAAAGCATTTTCACTCGCGGTCAGGGCCTTTAGCTCGCCGGCGTCGACCGAATCCCCCAGAATTATCTTTTCGCCATGCTCACGGATGGCATCGAGCTCCACGCGCAACTGTATGAGGGATTGGCGGGCAAGTACCCGGCCAAAGATTTTCCAGGCACCATCGATGGTGGATTGCAGTCGATCGTTCATCGCCTGCAACAGCTTCGAGTGCTCAAGACGCGCTGCCCGGCGCTGGTCTGCCACGCGTACGGCCAGTCGACCCCGTTCGATGTACTCTGTCACCGCGCGTTCAAGCGTCATTTTGGCAACGCTACCAACCGGGTAGTCATTTGCGCTGCGGCGCAGAGTCTCTTGAGCAGCTACATATTCGCTCTCGCTCGCCGCAGAGTCAGCCTCGGCACGCAGCTGGCTGGCAATTTCAAAACGATCGGCAACGGACGCCAGCGCTTCCAATCGTTTCCGGTCCACCGGCTCTGGAAGGGGAGCGGGTTCCGAAAGCACAGGGGGAATGGGAATGGACGGCACAGGCGGCGCGGGTAGCGGCCTATTAAACAAGATGACTGAAACGCTCTCCCGGGCAATCAGATTGGCGGTGGCGGCAAGCACTATCACCGCGATAAAGGATAGGGTCAGCCGCGCGGTTATTCCGAGCGGAAACAGTTGGCGGACCGACACTTCTACGCGGTGCACGATGCCCTGAAGCCGTCGTGCGCGAATTTCTAGGTTCATGGTGATTGGCACACAAGGGCAGTCCCTGCATCTTGCACAGACTTTCGATGCCACATAGAAACCGGCTGACGAAAGTGTGCGTTGGATCTCACACTGGAACGCAAGCCCATTGAACATATGGTAGTACGCGTAACTGGAGTGTCGGGAAGGCCCCTGAAAGGACGATCACGCCCGCAAGGGCCGCGAGCCGCCCGCCGCTCAGCTCTCCATACGCTGGTTACCTGCGTGCATCGCGCGTGCAACTGAGTCCGCGATATTGCGGCGGACGAGCGGTTTGCGGAGCACATCGATCACTCCTGCGGCCAGCGCCCGTTCGCTCAGTTGCGTGCCACCGTAGCCGCTCATGAGTATGATTGAGATCTCTGGCCGCAATTGCCGAATCTCACTGGCAAGCTCCGTTCCCGTGAGGTCAGGCATCGTCTCGTCGGTTAGCACGAGATCAAAGCGATTCGGTTCCGCGCGAAACGCCTGCAAAGCAGCGATGCTCGAGTCAAACCCCACTGGCTCGTAGCCAAGCCCGGCAAGCGTCTCTTCCCCGAGCGCAACCAGTGCGTGTTCGTCGTCTACGATCATGACTGTCTCACCGTTGCCCAGCGGCAGCTCGCTCGTGGGTTCCGCCAGAAGCGTTGGCATTGGGCCAGCGGCCGGCAGCCAGATCGTGAAGGTGGTGCCCAGGCCTGGCTGCGTCTCCACGTCAATTACACCGCCGAAATCGGCGACGATACCATGCACCAACGCGAGGCCAAGGCCCGTGCCATCGCCGACGCGCTTCGTGGTGAAGAACGGATCGAACATGCGTTTGAGCACCGCGGGCGGAATGCCGCTGCCGGTATCGCTCACCACGAGGCGCACGTAGCCGCCGGCACTTAGCGTACCGTGCGAAAGTAAGCGGCGCTCGCCGACCGCTACACGCTCGAGCAAGACTGTGAGCACGCCGGCCCGTTTCATTGCGTGCACCGCGTTCGTGCAGAGATTCATGACGACTTGGTGGAACTGGGTCGCATCGCCCACCACCGCCAGGTCGGCCGCATCTAATCGCGTCTCGATACGCACGTCAGCGGGCAGCGATGCTGCGAGCAACTCGAGCGTCTCTTCGACGACCGACTGCACCTGCACCGGCACGCGCTCACCCACTCCACTGCGGCTGAAGGCGAGAATGCGGTCGACGAGTCCCTTCGCACGCATTCCCGCGTGCATCACCTGATCGATCTGGTGTCGCACGGCGCTGCCTTCGCCCACGTTGTTCTGTACGAGTTCGCCGAAACCGAGAATCGCGCCGAGGATGTTGTTGAAGTCGTGCGCGATGCCTCCGGCCAGGCGCCCGATCGCCTCCATTTTGGCCGCCTGCTGCAGCTGCCGCTGCATCTCCTCGCGCTCCCGTTCCTGCACTCGTTGCGCTTCTTCGGAACGTTTTCGCCGGGTGACGTCCATCACGGCACCGACAAATTCGAGGTCGCCCAGTTCGTCCGCCAAGGCATGGGCTACTACTTCGAGATGCTTGACTGAACCATCCGGCATCAGCAACCGATACTCCAAATCAAAATCCTTTTTCTCTTGTCGTGCTCGATCGAGTATTTGTTCGTGGAAATCTCTGTCGTCCGGATGTGTTTGTCGAACGATTCGCGCGAGCTCGAGTGGAACTGCGCCGTCAAATTCGCAGATACGAAAGGTTTCCGCAGACCAGTACACCTCATCGGTTACGGCATTCCAGCCGAAACTGCCCGTGTGGCTGGCGGCCTGAGCTTGATCCAGGTAGGCCTCGCTCCGCCGCAAGGCTTCTTCGGCTCGCCGACGCTCGCTGTTCTCCTGCTGCAAGGCGGCTATCAACGCGAAGGCCAGAATGAGAAACGTAATGC
>JAQGOD010000267.1 GCA_028293775.1 Gammaproteobacteria bacterium | reverse complement strand
GCCTTCGATCAACGCCATCGGAAACGCGGCATACGCGCGGCCGCGGTGCATCCCGGCGGTATCCAGACGGAACTCGGTCGCCATATGGATCAGAGCCGCCTGCTAGGGATCATCGCTCAGGTGAATGAGGACCTCGCTGCAGCCGGTAAGCCGCCCTTTCAATGGAAAACGATCCCGCAGGGAGCTGCAACGTCGGTGTGGGCCGGTGTCATCGCTCAGGCTGAGGAGATAGGGGGCCGGTACTGCGAAAACTGCCACGTCAGCGAAGTCGTGCCGAACGATGCGACCATCAACGTCATTCGCGAGGGAGTACGCGGCTATGCGCTGGACCCCAATATGGCCGAGAGACTCTGGCGGAAGAGCGAAGAACTGGTTGGAGAGACGTTCGACGTGCCCTAAGGTTCGGCCGCGCATCCTCGCTGCAGATGCGCGGCCGTCCGATTTTGTTTCTTAGGTTACTGGCAGTAGACAGCCGGCACCGTCAACGATGCGGGATTGGGAAAGGTATACCAGCCGCCGAAGGCGCTCGAAGGAACCTGATCCGCGAACCACTGCCACAGCACCAGTTGCTGCAGATGGTAAGTGACATGTCCAATCAGCACCTCGATGGTGGGGAAGTCGACGTAGGTCGCCCCGTTTCCTTGCGGATCACCCACCTCGAGGAAAGGATTGAACGAGCAGCCGGCATTCGGATCACTCGCCGGCGGATACGCCCACGTCGGCACGATGTTGTTCGTGAACGGATCATTGGTCCACTCCGCCAGCTCGTGATTGAAGGTGCTGACGTCGGCGAGAATCGGCGGGACCACGGCCGGGTCGAGCCAACTGGTATAGATGAAGGTTTGAACGCGAGTGCCATCCTCGCCGTCCTGAACGGGATAAGCCGTGTGATACCCCAGCGCCTCGGCCGTGACATTGTCCGTCACAAATATCGGCAGGGTGTCCGCACCCACCTCGAGCAATTGAAGAATCGTTTGCGCTTGGGAATCGATGAAGTCGAACAATACGTCGCCGATGAAGTTGCCGGCCCCATCTTGGAATAGCGCGCCTGTCTCGGGTGTCACTTCTATATCGATTACAGGGGCGACCTGGGGCTCGTCCATATACACGTGCCAGTTATGACCCGAATCCATTTGGTTCCAAAACGCCGCCCGCTGCATCTGGTCGACGAACTGGCCTTTGCCGTTGGGATACTGCGCCGGCAAGTAGAGGGGCGAATGCGTGATATTGGTCACCGCGGGATTGGGATCGAAGCTGTGACTGACGTCCCCAGTGTCGCCGAAAAAGACGAAATTCATTCGCAGCGGAATGATGATGGATTTGATGGAGGACGCACGACCCGATTTCGGTGGATGCCCGACCATCGTGAAAGGATACGTAACCCCGCCGACTGAGAAGGACGATGAGAAAGTCGGGAACGAGCGCCCCCGCTTTTGTTCGCGATCGCTCAGGGCCTTTTCAACATTGCCGTGCGCTTGGTGACCCAACGCGCGAAAGTGATTAACAACTGCCTTCTGACCCTGCAGTATCTGCACGGGCTTGACCTGTTTAGGAGGATGCGACGCGCCCAATGTCACCATCGGGAGCACGAACAAACCTGCCAGTAGCAACTTTTGGAGCGACATCCCTCTTCCCCTTATGTTCGTTTTTCGATACTTGCGGAACGTACCGCCGAACAGGCGGTGCGTCAACAAGGCCAGGCAGTGCCGCAATGACGCAGTGCGTTTACCTCAGAGCTGCACTCTTCTTATTGGCGCGTGAGCTCAACGCGGCGATTGCGGGCACGGCCCTCGGGCGTGTCGTTTTTGGCCTGCGGTTGGGAGGCGCCGAAGCCTCCGGTGGTCAATCGGTCGGTTTCGATGCCGTATCGTTCGACCAGGGCTGCCTTGACGGATTGTGCGCGTCTGCGCGACAGATCCAGATTCGCTGCATCGCGTCCCACGTTGTCGGTATGGCCCACGATATTGAGCTTCCAACCGGGATTTTTCTTCAAAATGCCGGCGATCTCTTTGAGCACCGGTTCCGATACGGGCCGGATGTCGGCGCGCGCGAACTTGAAGTAGATCCCATAGACGAGCGCGTGCTTATCCTCGGCCAGGGAACGCTCCAACGAGGTAGCCGCCGTGTTGGGTTGGGGAAAATCGATGCGCGTGACGGATGAGGAAAATCCCGGCCCTTTCCCTCGCAAGATCAAGGGATTGTCGGGGTCGTCGAGAACGAAGTAGTCGAAATCATCGCCATCGCCGTCGTCGGCGAGTCGCCCGGCGACATGCAGCACGCGCAGTGCCTGCGGTTGACCATTGACCAGAACGGTGATTTCAGCGGGTCCCTTGGCGACGCGCGCCAGTGTTCCGGTCATCGTGCGCGAGATGACGGTGGCGCCGAATTCAGATTCGATTTCCAGATAGGTAATGCTGGCACGGCCTTGCGCACGAATTTCATTCACCGCTACGGCGGGAAATTGCGGCGTGGTGCCGGGGAACTGCCGGGCATCAAACTCGTGAAAGCGCCGCCGCATGACCCTTGCGTTGCGCCAATCTTCGCGCAGCACCACGCGCGATACGGTGATTTCCCGCACCTCCCCGGAATCATCGGGAGCTTCGGCCGAGCCCGTCATTTTGAACGAGGTCGGCGAAAAATCGCTAAAGACTTGCACGGCTTCGTAATCGCCTTGTTCTTGCGACGCAAACGCGGTCATGACGGTGAGTCGCTCGACCAGTGGAATTTGATGCGGCTCCTGCGCGTGGCCGAATGCCCCTAGCAGCAGTGCCGACAGCCCCCAGCGCGCGCGCTCAAGTGATCCCATGGCGTTGAATGAATCCGATCCTCAGGTGGAGGGACAACTCGGCATAGCCTCCGACGCCGCCTGCTTGGGTTCGAGCCTTTTCCACCCAGCAGGCACCTCGAACTGATCGGCCGTCACAGGCGCGGGATCGATCGCCGTGGTCTCGATACTGATCTCAGCCACGGTGGTCGCGGGCTCGCCGGAAGTTGGATGCGCATTGGCACCGACCGGCGCGGCGTCGCTGGCGGCAGGGTCAGCCTTTTTCTTTTTGCTGAATAAGCCGCCGACGAGATTCTTCGTGAACGCACCCGCTGCGGAGCCCGCGACGTAGCCGCCGAGGCTGTTCCCGCTGGCTTTTTGCGCCGCCTCCTCTGCACCCCACCCCGCGGCAGTTGAGGCAGAATTCGCGCCGGCTTCTCCGGCCGCCGTGCCGGCGGTCGATAACGTGCTGTCCCCTCCCGACTGCGGTGCGCCATTGGCAGGCACCAGCCCGCAATGCGCTCCGCCGATCGCGAATCGAAATGTCGTCTTGAGCGGGTAGCCCTTG
>JAQGOD010000266.1 GCA_028293775.1 Gammaproteobacteria bacterium | reverse complement strand
GGTTTTAAGAAGCTAGTTCACGTAAAGGTGAAGGAAAGCAACTGTCAACCCAAGCATCGCGTGCGCCAAGGTTTAGGTGTCCCGACTCGCGGCCATGCTTGCCACGGCAGGTTTGGAACTCAAGCGCTCGGCGGTCACCAACCATCGCAGCGGCCCACCAGGATTGATCGCATCGAACGGGTAACAGGTCACCAGGGTAAGCAGCGCCGCGTTGGCATCCAGCGCGATGCGCGTCCGGCGACTATCGACAATCCGAACGTCGGTGACGACGAACACGGATCTGCTGCCGTCCAGCGCTTCAACAGTGACGCGGTCGCCGGGCTTTGCCGTGCGCAACATCTTGAAATGCGTGTCGCGATGACCTTCAATTACACTGTTGCCAAGCGCTCCGGGAGCGACGCTTGCCGCATCATGCACCGGGCCGAATGCGAGATTGCGCCCGCTCGAACCCTCCAGCACGATCAGTGTGGTCGCCGCTCTTCCCTCGCCCACGGTCAGCTTTGCAACGGGCCGTGTGTCAGCCCAGGGCCAAGGCACGGCAACCTGTGAGAGCGTATGTTCGCGGCGCCACGCCGCGTCGATCAACAGCTGCGCGGCCCAGGCCTTTATGGGAATCCAAGCCCCGGCTGTCAAACAAGTGACTCCCGCGGCGAACACCGCGACGGCGGTCGCCTTCAACATCGAATCGACGCGCCTAGAGGCACCAGTGCTCATGCGGGCCGGCGCGCCAGAGTTGGGCGTCGGAATCTGGCGTAAGTGAGCAGCACGCTCAAGCCCAAACAGACAAAGCCCGCGCATAACCAGACCTCAGCGGAGGTTGCGGTCTTCGCGAATCCGACGGTGGCCCAGGCGCCGCCTACCGGTGCTGAAGTTGCCGCCTGTTCGACGTGACCTGGGGAACCGGAAGAACGCACCACTTCATCGTCGACTGCAACGAGACTCGTGAATTCGGTCACCACGTGATGCTTGAGTGCCAAATCGACGATCGCCGCCTTGAGCGGCTCGCCCTCACCGCCAAAGTGCATTTGTCGAGACAGCGTGCCGATGCGCTCGCGAGCCCAGAGCTTCGATAGACCCGATGCGTCCCCCACACTGGTCAATGGCAGACGCTGAGTCCATTTGATGCCGCGAACGAGTCCCGAGAGCACGACTTCACCCGACGCGATCTGTGGCATACGCGCCAACACGACAATCGGATCTCCGCTGTAGAGATCCATCGGCAAAGGCGCCGCCAAGTCGACGCTCATTTCTTCCGGCCACTGCACCTTCAGATCGATAAGCGCCGGACGCTCGAGCTTGGCGAACAGATCTCGCATGCGCGCGCCCACTTGGTCCCGCTCAGCAATGAACGTGTAACTACCGCGCCCTGCAACCGCCGCCTCGCCCAAGAAATACGCGTTGGGCGCCGCACCGATACCGACGGTGAACAATCGCTTTTCACCGATTCTGTCATGGATCAACTTGATCAGTTCGGCCTCGTTGCCGACGCTACCATCGGTGATAAAGATGATCTGCTGTAAGAGTTCGGGATCCGATGGACTCGACAGCGCAGTTTCCAAGGGAGCGCGCATCTCGGTGCCGCCGTTGGCGCTTAGGCCGGCGACGAAGCCGTTTGCGAGCGCGCGATTCTTGTCGGTGACCGGCTGAGGCGATGGAAATAACTTTGAGTAGTCGCTCGCGAATCTGATGACGTTGAACCTGTCGGACTGCTTCAGGCGATCGATCCCCATCGAGAGCGCTGCACGGGCCTGCTCGATGGACGGGCCCTGCATGGACCCAGACGTGTCGATGATGAATGTGACTTCTCGCGCCGGCACGGCCTCATCCATTTGCTGCGGCGTTGAGAGCATGAGCAGCGCGAAGGTTTCACCGCCGATTCTTTCAGCGAAAGCTGCGCCCGCGACCTCATTGCCGGAAGCTCGAGTCCACGTCAGTTCGAAGTCGCGATCGGCGGGAGCGTCGTCCGTATGCAAAATAACGCGCTTTCCTGAGGGCGCGCTCTGCGTCTCGATGGCATGATGCAAACTGGAGACTTCGCCGAGCGCGAATCCCGGCTCCAAGTCGATATCTATGCTAACGCGCTGGCGCGCCGCTTTGACTTTTTCGGGAGTTGCGGATGTTCCTAAAGCCGCGTACATAACGGCGGCAGTGACTGCCGGCATTTGGGCCGTGGCGTCCTGTGGGGCGCCCGGCGTGTAGCGCGGTGTAACGGCAAGCGGCAGATTGAGCGTATAGCGGCCGTCGCGGAAAGGCAGGGTCTCGAGGTACGTAATCTCGATGGTAGCAGTCGTATGGGGTGCGATATTGGCGACGGCCGATGTGAAGAGGTTAGGCCGCTCCTGCTCCACGATGCTGGCACGGCGGCCTTCGGCACGCGCGTCGTTGTAGAGGGCCTGTGCCTTTGTCTTTTCCTGCACCTCGCCGCGGATCGTGCGCTCGCCAATCCGCATCAGAAGTTCGTCGACAGCGCCGTCCTTCGACAGGGGGAACACATACAGTCCCTCAACCCAGTCCTCACCGGTGTTCGAGAATTCCTGCTGAACGTGCACGCGCGCCACGTTGCCGGTGACTTGCACTTGCATGCGAGTGGCGAGACGCAAAGCCTCGGTCACGGGCTCCTGCGCCGAGCGACGCAGGTACAAGGTGCCAGATGGAGTGTCTTCGATTGCGTTGGCGGCAAAGACCAAGCGTTGCGGAGAAACGCAGACTACAAGTAGAAGCGCCCAAAGGAGGCTTAGGAGGCAGGATCGAAGGTTCATGCAGGGCTCCAGATGTGCAGGTGTGCAGCCATTACGACCGTGGGATCTGTCGTGCGCCGGGCAGCTTTGTGGCAAAGCGAGGATAAAAAAGGCAGAAATCTGGCAGACACGGTACTTACTAGGAGCGCGCAAGGGTCCCTGGCGCGGTCAAACCCGTCACATTCCATTCAAAGCGCGCCGGAGGGCAAAATGCCCTGCCGGCGCCGTAACACCTACTTGACCGAGAGGCTGTTTGCCGCCTTCTCGATGAGCTCAGCGACCGCTTTCGGCTGCGAAACATAGATCGCGTGGCTGCCTTTCACCTCGACGACGCTCGAGCCTGCACGCTTTGACATCAATCGCTGCGCGGCGGGCGGGATCATCCGATCGTCAGTGGCAACCAAGTACCAGCTCGGCTTGGCTTTCCAAGCGGGTTCGGTGATCGCACCGCCGAGCGCGGCGACACCCCATGGGACTTGGGAGTTCGCCATGAAATCCGCCTTCTCCGGCGCCACGTCGGCCGCAAAGCTGGCAGCAAATTTAGTTTTATCGAGCGCC